>JAIRWS010000013.1 GCA_031268855.1 Candidatus Margulisiibacteriota bacterium
ACCGCCACAGAGTTAATTTCTAGCTGCGAAAAAAACCAAAAGCCAAATTGGGCAGCTTCAAAACAATAACCAGCTTTGCGGCGGACAAATTCCGGCAGCTGATAATAACCGGTGCGGGACGGATCGCCGGTCAAACCATTGACCCGCAGGCTTTCCATAACTCGTTGAAACATTCTTTCCGCCTCGTCAGCCGAGACATTTTTTTCCTGCCAGCCTGCGCCCAGTATTCTACTGACCGCATTCATGACCGTACCCTGCTCGTCATCCAGCCAGACCAGCTGTATGCCGCTGCGGCGTATTTCGGCGGCCAGATCATTTTCGACGGCATTGGTCTCCGTGGTGAAAATATCTTTGAAACGGATATTTAAATAATAATGATTAACTATTTCATTTTCTTCCAGTTTATTGTTGTGCGCGCCCTGAGTGATGCCATTGGCAAAAAAACCGATATCGGCGTTGCCGTATTTTGCGGTAAATTGCTCATAGCCTTCGCCGGCGTCTTTGTCGATAACGCCATTACCGTTGCGGTCATTGAGGCCGAGATTGGACAAGAAAGCTGATTGCGCCAGCGGTGAAAATGAATTTAATTGCGAACTGATTGGCGGCATGACATTTCCCCTTTTCAGTAAATATATCGTATTTAAAATACCATAAATTCACTAAAACGCAATGATATTTTCTGGTGAGTATGCGGGCACGAGAGATGGTATCCCCCTTGTCTGGACAATAAATTTACCAGCGTATTTTCAGATCGACACAGCTCTTGCATGTTACCCTCAAGTAATATAGTATGTTATATAAGTGAGCGGGGCTATCCTCCGATTGGGGGCGGCGTTGCTACTGCACGAGGTGAGCATAATGCCAAAGAAAAGAAAAACAAGACAACCTTTTGAAAATAATAAAATCCGCGCGGCCTGGAACGAGGAAGAAAGAGAATGGTATTTTTCAGTTGTCGATATCATTAAAGCTACGCTAGGCGATCCTAATCCATGCAATTATTGGAATGAAATATTAAAACCCAGGCTGAGGCAGGAAAAGTGTTCTGTGGTTGAGAATTGCAACCAGCTGAAAACCCAGGCGGAGGACGGCAAATTTTATAAAACTGATGTGGCCAGCACCGAGCAGCTTTTGCGAATGATACAGTCCGTTCCCTCGCCTAAAGCCGAGCCGTTCAAGCTTTGGCTGGCTATGGTCGGCGCGGAGCGCATGAAAGAAGCCATCGCTCTGGAGCTGACTATAAGCCGCGCGCTGACGACGTACTTAAAAGAAGGCCATAACGGCGAGTTGATCATCAAGAAAGTGCAGAAAATGCAAAAGGATCAAGAACTACCGCTTGAACGCCAGGCCAAAGACCAAAAGCCAGGTTTAAAGTATGCCCTTTTGTCGAACGAGATAGCTAGAGCTTGCTTGTCTGCCGAAGAACATAAAAAATGCAAAAGTTTGAGAAAAGATAACCAGAGCGGCAACATGAAAACTCTGGATAAATTGTTAAGCAAGTTGTCGGAAACCACAATGACCACATTATCCAGGAGGCTCACTTATAATAATGTCCTGCAGATACTGAACAGAGATGCCAACATTAACAGCGGCGCTGATGAAAGACCGGAAGAGATCGGCGGTGAGAAATCGCCTATTACACACGAAGGTGTTGTGGATTTCACCAAAGTTTTGGGCGCGATCATTGACAGCGTAGACGAGGATAAAAAAAATAAAAAAAGCCAAAAAGCCAGACGCTAAATTTTCCGGCGTTCGACTTGTCTTACCCCTGAATTTTGTGCTTTAATTGGACTATGGATGGGGCTTCCGTAGTAGCGGCGCTGATTGTCGTTTGTTTTTTTGTCACAATGGACTTTCGGCTGTTTCAGCCGAAAAACCCTATGCGTGACACGACGATTTTCACTAGCCCGGCAACCAGTGCGTTGCCGGCGCAATCCGCGCCAACTCCTCAGGCCGCTCAGCCGGCTGTTTCGCCGCCCGACGCGCAGGCTGTGCCGGATTATTCCGCTTTTACTTATCAATTTGTGGGATATGACCGCATGGACGCGCTGATCCGCAAGTACAATGCTGATCTCTCTCAGCTGGAAGTGGATAAGATCAAGATGTCGATCAATTTATACAGCCGCGAAAAAAATATTGATCCGCGTTTGACGCTGGCGTTAATGGCGCGCGAGTCGCGTTTTGATCCTTTGGCCGTGTCGTCCAGCGGCGCGGTGGGGCTGGGGCAGATCATGCCGATGAATTACGAGGAATTGGGCATTTCCAATCCCAACGACATTGACCAAAATGTGCGCGGCACTATTTATTATTTTCGCCAAAAGCTTGACGAGTGGTCTGGCAATTCGCGGCAGCTGGAATTAGGCCTGGCTTCGTACCTGCGCGGCAGCGGTGATATTCGCCGCACCAATGAACAGCTTGACGCGCACGCCCAGTCTTACGTCGACGAGATTTTGCGTATCCGCGCGTCAGTATAATTATTCTTTCATTCTTTAGATTATCTTTTAAATCGGCGGGCGAGTTCGTCGCGTCCCAGATACGTAATCGTAGGCCGGCCGTGCGGGCAGGTCTGATAATTTGGCAGCGCCATTAGGTCAGAGATAAGTTTTTGCATTTCCAGCATGGTCAGCAGATCACCGTCTTTGACCGCGGCTTTGCAGGCCATGGTGTAAAGCAAATAGTCTTCGCGCTCCGGCAGGCTGCGTCCGCCAGCGGCCTCGCTCAGATCTTCCAGCGTTCCGCGGAAAAACTGCTCGACAGGATTTTTAAGCTCGACCAGCGGTATGGCGCGCAGCAGTATCGTGCCGTCGAGATCCTGCCATTCAAAGCCAAATTGCCGCAAAGTTTCGGCGTTCTCCAGCAGAACTTTGTTTAAATTCTGTCCCAGCTCGATGCTTTGCGGGACAAGCAAAAGCTGTTTGTCGCGCCGCCGTTCAGCGGTTTTCAGGCGCTCATAGATCACCCGTTCGTGCGCGGCGTGCTGATCGATGAGCAGCAGGTCTTCGCCGTCGAGCGCGATGATAAACAGGCGGTTGGCCTGGCCGAGTATGCGCAGAGAATGTGAATTGCTGGTCGGAAAAACTGCCGCGGCAGGCCGTAATGACATTGTATACGCATTGTCATATTCGGGTATATTAGCGGCGTTTGCCGGTCGGGAATACTGCAAATTTAATTCCGGCGCGTTTGTGTATTGCTCTGCGGGCACAGCGCTTTCGGCGCGCTCAACGCCGCCGCCTGTTAAGCTCGAGTGATACGCCTGACGCACCGCCGCGCGCACCGCTTCAAAAACCTTGTTGCTCTCCGCAAAACGCACCTCGCGTTTAGCGGGATGCACATTGACGTCGACCTGCTCATAGGCGATCTTGATAAATAAAACCGCGTAAGGATATTTGCCGCCGTACACGAGATCAGACACGGCCGCGTCCACGGCTTTGTTCAGCAGAGGCGAAACAATATAGCGGTTGTTCACAAAAAAAGCCTGTCCGCTGCGTGAGCCGGTGACTACAGCCGGATCAGACACGTAGCCGCTGACCGCGAAATCCTCCAGCGTCAGGTCTACCTGACGCAGGCTTTTGGCCGCGCGCGAGCCGTAAACCGCGCCGATCGCGTTGCGCAAAGCTCCGTCAGAGCCGCCGAGCTGACCGCCCTGCGTGACCAGCGCGGTTTCGCCGTCGCTGATAAAAGTATACGCCACGTCCGCGCGCGACAGCATCAGCTTGCCCAGATAATCACGGATATGACTTTTTTCTGTCCCCGCGCTTTTTAAAAATTTCAGTCTGGCCGGCACGCTGGCAAAAAGATCTTCCACCAGCACGGTCGTGCCTTCCGGCGCGGAAACTTTTTCGAGGCGGTCGACAGCGCTGCCCTGCAGATGCAGACAGCAGGCATGCGGCTGCGCGCTGCCTTGCGGCTTGGAAATAATCTGCGTATTGGACACCGAGGCGATGGACGGCAGCGCTTCGCCGCGGAAACCCATAGTCGTGATGCGGAACAGATCTTCCGGCGTTTTGAGCTTGCTGGTGGCGTGCCGCACCACGCATTTGGCCAGATCCGCCTCGTCCATGCCGGCGCCGTTGTCGCTGACCTTGATGAGCCGCTTGCCGCCGTCGGCGATCTCGATCGTGACGCGCGTGGCTCCGGCGTCGAGCGCGTTCTCCACCAGCTCCTTGACCACCGACACCGGCCGCTCAATAACTTCTCCGGCGGCGATCTGATTGATGAGATTTTGGTCAAGGAGCTCGATACGGGACATGCCAGAATTTTAGCATATCCGCCAGTGGAGCAGGCTTACAGTTCTTTGATCTGCGCGGTCAGCCGCCGGAGCGTCTGGAGGACGTTTTTTTTCTTTTGCGGCGTATTATCGTTAGTAATATGGCCATCGGGCAAAAGTGATAGCGGCTTGACATTGAGAGCCTGAGCGATTTGATAAAGAACCTTGATGGTCAGATTGCATTGTCCGTGCTCTATTTTGGAAAGATAAAAATAACTAATGCCGGCGGTAAAAGCGGCTTCTTCCATAGAAAGTTTTTTGGACTGTCTAATAGATCGTATCGTTTGGCCAATATGAGATATCAATTGATCTGTCATAAATCTCCTTAATTATTTTTGTGTATTTCGGGGGTTGACAGTATCAAGTAATTAGCATAATATATAGTTTATGAAATATATTTGAGGGGGTATTTTTATGACTATAGCGACAGGCCAGCCAATGCTGGCGAGTGACATTCTCAATCTGACCTTTTTCCCGAAAGGCACGATACTGACTTTTAGCTCCACAGCGTGGG
>JAIRWS010000014.1 GCA_031268855.1 Candidatus Margulisiibacteriota bacterium
TATATCGGCCAGGAAACTTTGAAAAATAATCTGCGCGTTTTTATCAAAGCCGCGCGGGCGCGCGGCGAGCCGCTCGAGCACCTGATCTTTTACGGGCCGCCGGGTTTGGGCAAGACGACGCTGGCCAATGTCATCGCCCACGAAATGGGCGTGGCGATCAAGGTTACTTCCGGGCCAGCTGTCGAGCGGCCGGGCGATCTGGCGGCGATCCTGACCAATCTGCAGGAAGGCGATATTTTTTTTATCGACGAAATTCACCGGCTCAACCACGCGGTCGAGGAAGTGCTTTACGCGGCCATGGAAGACTTTGAACTGGACATTATGATCGGCAAAGGCCCCTCGGCGCGCTCTCTGCGGTTGACCTTGCCAAAATTTACCCTGATCGGCGCGACGACCAGAGTGGGGCTGCTTTCCGCGCCGCTGCGCGACCGTTTCGGTATTCTCAATAAACTGGAGTTTTACACCGATGCGGAATTAAGCCGGATCATTCAGCGTTCCGCGCGTATCCTGGGTATGCTTGTCGACGCGGACAGCGCTCTGGCTATTGCCCGTCGCAGCCGCGCCACGCCGCGCATCGCCAACCGGCTGATCCGGCGGATCCGCGATTGGGCGCAGGTCAAAAACAATGGCCTGATCACGCCGGCGGTGGTAGACGCCGCATTGCGGGCTCTGGCGATAGACCAGCTTGGCCTGGATCCGGTCGACCGCAAGATCCTGACCGCGATCATCGAGAAATTCAACGGCGGGCCGGTCGGGCTGGACACGCTGGCGGCCATGACCAATGAGGACGCGCTGACGCTGGAGGATGTTTATGAACCGTATTTGCTGCAACTGGGGTTTATCGATAGAACGCCGCGTGGTAGAATCTGCACATCAGCCGCTTATGAGCATTTGGGCAAGCCGAAACCGGACAGCCTCAATGTGCCGGGCGGTTTATTTGAAGGGACGCCAAATGCGTAAAGCGCAGAAAAACCGCCAGACCAAAGAAACACAGATCGCGCTGGAACTAAATCTCGACGGTCAGGGCCGATCGGAGATCAGCACCGGCATTGCTTTTTTTGACCATATGCTCACTTTGTTTGCCAAGCACGGCAATTTTGATCTCCAGATCCAGGCGCAGGGCGATCTGGCGATCGACGCGCATCATACGGTGGAAGATGTCGGGCTGGTTTTGGGCGGCGCTTTTAAGGACGCTCTGGGCGACAAGGCCGGCATTAACCGCTACGGCTTTTTTGTTTTGCCGATGGACGAGGCGCTGGCGGAATGCGCGCTGGATATTTCCGGCCGGCCTTTTTTGCGGTTTTCCGCCGAGTTTGCCAAAGCCAAAGTCGGCGAATTTGACGCCGAGCTGATCGAGGAATTTTGGCGGGCTTTTGCGGCGCAGGCTGGACTCACGGCGCATATTCGTTTGCTGTCTGGCTCCAATCTGCATCACACGGCCGAAGCGATTTTCAAAGGCATGGCGCGAGCTTTGCGCGCGGCGGTGAGCCTTGATCCGCGCACACAGGGTGTGCCGTCCACCAAAGGAATCTTATAAAAAATGGCAGAAGAAGAAAAAAAACCAGAGCAAAAAGCGGACAAGCCGCTCAAACCAAAACAGCGTAAAAATCCTGCTCCCGAAGACAATCCGGTCTGGCGGCAGCTGATCCTGCTGATCCTGGTCGGGCTGCTCATCATCTCTTTTGTGAAGCCGCTGGTGGAGAAACAATCCGCCTCGGCTGCGGCCAGGCCGCGCGCGGTGACTTTTTCGGAATTAAATACCCTGATCGAGAGCGGGCAGATCGGCAAGCTGACGATCAATCCGGTGGATTATTCCGTCGAAGCGGAATTAAAAGCCGATAAGCAAAAAGTCCAGACCTATATCGTAATGCATCCGGGCTTCATTCCGCTGCTGGAGAGCCAGAGCATCGACGTCAAAGTTACTTCGCCCAATCAAAATTGGCTGGCTTCTTTTATCGGCACGTTCGTTTTGCCGCTGGCGCTTTTTGCGGGCTTGTGGTTTTTTATTTTCCGGCAGGCGCAGGGTGTCAATAATCAGGCGATCTCTTTCGGCAAATCCAAAGCCAAAAGCTGGATCAAAGACGGCAAGACCACGACGACTTTTAAAAATATCGCCGGCGCGGACGAAGCGGTCGAGGAATTGCAGGAGATCGTCGATTTTTTGAAAAACCCCCAAAAATACCAGGAGCTGGGCGCCAAAATCCCGCACGGCGTCCTGCTGATGGGGCCGCCCGGCTGCGGCAAAACTCTGCTGGCTAGAGCGGTAGCCGGCGAGGCCGGCGTGGCTTTTATGCATATCAGCGGCTCGGATTTTGTGGAAATGTTTGTCGGCGTGGGCGCGTCGCGCGTGCGCGATCTTTTCAGCCAGGCCAAACGCGCGCAGCCTTCTATTATATTTGTCGATGAGATCGACGCGGTCGGCCGGCACCGCGGCGCGGGACTGGGCGGCGGGCATGATGAGCGCGAGCAGACGCTCAATCAGATCTTGGTGGAAATGGACGGCTTTGACGACAAAGCTTCGGTCATCGTCATTGCCGCGACCAATCGCCCTGATGTGCTCGATCCCGCGCTGTTGCGTCCGGGGCGTTTTGACCGGCAGGTGGTTTTAGACCGGCCGGATGTCAAAGGCCGCGAAGCCATACTCAAGATCCATGTGGAAAAAGTCAAGCTGGAAAAAGATGTGGATTTGAGCATTCTGGCCAAGCGCACGCCCGGTTTTACCGGCGCGGATCTGGCCAATCTGGTCAATGAGTCCGCGCTGCTGGCCGCGCGGCGCAATAAAAAACAGGTCGGTTTGGAAGACCTCGAAGCGGCTGTCGACCGCGTGGTGGCCGGCCCGGAAAAAAAGAGCAAGGTCATGTCCAGAGAAGAAAAAGAAATTATCGCCTATCACGAGGTCGGCCATGCGCTGGTCGCTAAAATGACGCCCAATGCCGATCCGGTGCATAAGATTTCCATACTGCCGCGCGGGCTGGCCCTGGGTTACACGCTGCAATTGCCGCTGGAAGATCACTATCTGGTTTCCCGCCAGAAAATGCTTGACGAGATTACGATACTTTTGGGAGGCCGCGCCGCCGAAGCTGTTAAATTTCGGGAGATCACCACCGGCGCGGCCAACGATCTCGAGCGCGCGACTAAAATGGCGCATCAAATTGTCTGCAAATACGGCATGTCCACTCTGGGCAACCGCACTTTTGGCCGCGCGCGGGAAAATATTTTTTTAGGCCGCGATTTTGCCCAGCATGACCGCGACTTCAGCGAAAAAACGGCGGACAGCATTGACAAAGAAATGAACGCGCTGCTGGCCGGCGCTTATAAACGCGCGCAGGACATTCTGCAAAAACATAAAGCCGTCATGGAAAAACTGGCGCAGGAGTTAATGAAAAAAGAAGTGCTTGAGGGCAAGGAGTTTGACGCGTTTTTGCAGGCCGCGGCTTAACGCCTTTAGGCAAATAATTGGATTTGTCTAAACCGCCGGGGTGTGCTATTTTATCTCCCAATTAAAAAGATTAAAAAACAAAAGAGGAGCAAAACAAATGGCTAAAATTCAAGTTTCTACGGATTTTCACGGCAAAAAATACACTATCGAGACAGGAGTTATTGCCAAGCAGGCGCACGGCGCGGTGCTGGTCTCCTGCGGCGAGACTGTCGTGCTGGCCACGGCGGTGGCGGCGGACAAACCGCGCGAGGGCGTGGATTTTTTTCCGCTGACCGTGGATTTTATCGAAAAATATTACGCTTCCGGCAAAATACCGGGTAGCTTTTTTAAACGCGAGGCCAAGCCGTCCACGGATGCGACTTTGACCGCGCGCTTGATCGACCGGCCGATCCGCCCGCTTTTCCCGGAAGGTTTTCGCAATGACATCAATATAGTTGTGACGGTGTTGTCTTATGACGGTGTCAACACGCCTGACCATTTGGGTATGGTCGCCGCGTCCGCCGCGCTGTCTATCTCCAAAATACCGTTCCAGGGGCCGATCGGCGGTGTGGTAGTCGGGCGCGTGGACGACAAATTGATCATCAATCCCAGTCCTGAGGAACTGGAAAAATCCACTCTGGAGCTTTCTATCGCCGGCACGCGCGAGGCTGTGATGATGGTCGAGGCCGAAGTTGGCCTGCTGACCGAGGAGCAGATGCTGGAGGCTCTGGAATACGGTCATGCGGAATTGAAAAAACTGATCGATTTGCAGGAAGAGCTGGTCAAAAAAGCTGGAACGCCTAAAATGCCGCTGCAACTGGTTTTGCCGGACGAAAGTCTGGTCAAAAATGTGCGGAGCAAGATCGGCGATGGTATGCAAAAAGCGCTGGCCACGGACGGCAAATTGGCCAAATACGCGGCGATCGACGCTTTGCAGACCAAACTGCTGGAGGAAATGCGGGCCGAGCTGGGCGAAGAGAAATTTGCCAAAAAAGAGAAAGAGATTAAAGGTGTTTTTCACGATATCGAAAAAACCGCGGTGCGCGGCATGATCCTCGACGACGGCAAGCGGCTGGACGGCCGCAAGATGGACGAATTGCGGCCTTTGAGCTCGGAAGTCGGTTTGTTCGGACGCACGCACGGCTCGGCGCTCTTTACTCGCGGCGAGACACAGGCGCTGGTGCTGACCACGCTCGGCACGGCTGACGATGAGCAGCTGATCGACGGCTTAGACCCCACTTACAAAAAGCAATTTTTCCTGCATTACAATTTCCCGCCGTATTCGGTCGGCGAGGTCGGGCGCATGGGCAGCCCGGGGCGCCGCGAGCTGGGACACGGCAATCTGGCCGAACGCGGACTCAAAGCGGTTATCCCGCCGCACAAAGATTTTCCCTACACTATCCGCGTGGTGTCCGAGATTACCGAGTCCAACGGCTCTTCGTCTATGGCCTCAATTTGCGGCGGCGCGCTGTCGCTGATGGACGCCGGTGTGCCGATCAAAGCTCCGGTCGCCGGTATTGCTATGGGCTTGATCAAAGAGAACGACAAGTTTCAGGTGCTGACCGACATTATGGGGCTGGAAGATCATCTGGGTGACATGGATTTCAAAGTGGCCGGCACGCGCGACGGCATCACCGCTCTGCAAATGGATATCAAGATCGTCGGCGTGACCGGCGAGATCATGAAGCGGGCTCTGGCGCAGGCCAAAGCGGGCCGGCTGATTTTGCTGGATCATCTGCAGGGTACTATTTCCGCGCCGCGCGGCGATCTCAATAAATACGCGCCGCGCATCGAATCCCTGATGATACCGGTCGACCGCATCGGCGAGCTGATCGGCCCGGGCGGTAAGAACATCAAGAAAATTCAGGAAACTTACAAGGTGGAGATAAATATTGGCGAGGACGGCAAGGTTGATATCGCTTCGTCTGACGGCGGTTCGCTGCGCGCGGCCAAAGACCATATCGCCGCGATGATGCGCGAGGTCGAAGTTGGCGAGGTTTTTGAGAACGCCAAAGTCGTAAAAATTATCGAGATCGGCGCGTTTGTCGAGGTGGCGCCCGGCAAGCAGGGTTTGGTGCATATTTCCGAGATCGCGCCGCAGCGCATCGCGGCGGTAACCGATGTGCTTTCGGAAGGCCAGACGGTTAAAGTAAAATGCGTCAAGATCGACGAGCGCGGCCGTTACAATTTTACGATCAAGAACGCCTGATCTTTTGCGGACGTGGATAAAACGGTTAAAATTAAAAAATTGCCCAGCGGCCTGACCGTCTTGGTCGAAGAAATGCCGGTGCGTTCGGCGGCAGTCGGTATTTTGACCGGCTTTGGCTCCAAGCACGAGAGAGATTTTCCGGGCGGTATCGCGCATTATATCGAACACATGCTTTTCAAAGGCACGTTGCGCCGCAGCAAGGCGGACATTGCCGAGCAGATCGACGCGGTGGGCGGCCGCATCAACGCGCATACCGGCAAAGAATACACGATGTATTTTTCAGTCGTGCTGGACAAATATTTTGAGCTGGCGCTCGATGTGCTGTCCGACATGTATCTCAACAGCGCTTTTGACGAAGCGGAAATTGAGCTGGAGCGCAACGTCATTTTGGAAGAAATCAACATGTACGAAGATTCGCCAGACGAAAAAATCCACGATCTGGCCTGCCAGAATATCTGGAACGGCCATATTCTCGGCAATCCGATTATCGGCACAGAAAAATCGGTGAGTAGAATTTCCCGCGCCGATATTTTGAATTGTTTGAAGGGTTTTTACATGCCGGACAATACTATTATTGCGGTAGCCGGCCGCGTTACGGCGGAGGAAGTTTTCCGGATGATCGAGGCCAAATTCGACGGTTTTCGCGGCAAACGTCAGGACTATGCGGAGGAGCCGGTCAAGATCGTCCCCGGCGTGAAGATCGTCAAAAAAGACACCGAGCAGGTGCATCTCTGCCTTTCTACGCGCGGCGTGTCTTACCAGAGCGCCGATCGCATGGCTCTCTCGCTCCTGTCCTCGGTGCTGGGCGGCAGCATGTCCTCACGCCTTTTCCAAAACATCCGTGAGAAAAAAGGTTTGGTTTATTCCATTTACACGTATCCCACTTTTTATTTACGCACCGGACTTTTTACTTTGTACGCTGGCACGCAGCTCAAGAATGCGCGGCAGGTTCTCGATCTGGCCTTAAAAGAATTAGCGCTGCTCAAGCGCAATGGCGTGACGCCGGTCGAGCTGCAGCGCGCCAAAGAACAGGTCAAAGGCCATCTGGTGCTCAATCTCGAGGACAGCTCCAGCCGCATGGGCCGTCTCCTGAAATCTCTCTACAATTACGGCGAGATCCACACGGTCGAGGAGATCATGCAAAAAGTCGACGCGGTGACCGGCGACGATGTGCAACGTCTGGCCAATGAGGTTTTTATCAAAGAAGACCTGCAGCTCACCGCCATCGGCAATTTTGCCAAAGGCGGGTTTTTTCAGGAATTGGACTGCTAAGTTGTTTTTTTGACAGCAGTAAAGCACTGGCGTGGCGTATTGCTCGTTGACCTATTAGGCCAAGCTGACCTTTAGTTTTTTGCCAGTTGCCACGGCAATTTTATTCAGGAAATTCAGAGAGGGATTGTAATTGCCGCTTTCTAACCGGGAAATGTTGGACTGTTTGGTGCCGACCAATTCCGCCAGTTTTTTCTGGGTAAAGTTCTTTTCTTTCCGCGCCAAAATTATCTTTTCAATAATTGCATATTCTGTCTGATTGTTTTTCAATTCCTGACGGACTTCCTTGTTTTTCAGAATTATTTTTTTGGCTTTATTCCAATTCATTTGTTTTTCCTCAACTCATTATATCATATACGATATTCATGTCAAAAAGAAATGCTTGCCACAGCAAAGCAACCGTGCGAGTTGGTAGTCTGCCTTTTGACCATGATCTTTTGCCAAAGGCATTTTTTCTGAAATCCGCGCCCCAAAGTTACGATATCTAAATGTTATGAATACAAAATTGCTCAGCGATAAAAGCAATAATAAAACAGGCTTTAGGTCTAGTCCTAAAGCTGAACGAACATTGTGTGAAATGATTGTTTGGAGTTTTACAAATGAGTATTTGCCGCTAAAGAGAGGAGCAAATGTCCCCGACGCTGAAAGAAAGTTAGCGTATAAATGGATAAGACTACGACGAGTACATAAATTTCCGTCTGACCCCCTGCGGGAGCGGATAGATAAAATAGAGAAATTATTCAAAAGTAAAAGGACCAACCCTAAACGAACCTTATGCGAAATGGTCGTCTGGAGTTTTATGCATGAATGTTTTCCGCGGCAGGAAGGAGCAAATATTCCCGATTATGAAAAAGATCTGGTAAGGGAATGGTATAGCTTACAATATAGATATAAATCTCCGAATAACCCCCTACGAGAGCGGATAGATAAAATAGAAAAATTATTCAAAAGTAAAAAGATCGACCCTGAACAAACCTTATGTGAAATGGTGGTCTGGAGTTTTACACACGAGTATTTACCGACGAGAGACACAGCAAATGTTCCCTATTATGAAGAGAATCTGAGACATAGATGGGGTGCCTTACAATCTAGCTATGAATCTCTGACTGCCCCTTTGCGTGAACGAATAGATAAAATAAAAAAAAATTTCAAAAGTAAAAAGACCGACGCCGAACAAACCTTATGTGAAATGGTGGTCTGGAGTTTTACACACGAGTATTTTCCGCGGCGGAAAGGAGCAAATGTTCCCGACGCTGAAAAAGATCTGGAGCGGAGATGGGGTAAAGTACAACCAAACCATAAATCTCCGACTGACCCCCTGCGCGGGCGGATAGATAAAATAAAGAGATTCTTCAAAAGAAAGTGGACTTTGATTGGCCCTGAACAAATCATATATGAAATGGTCGTCTGGAGTTTTACGCATGAATATTTGCCACAGCAGAGAATGGGAAATATTTCCAACTATGAAAGAAAACTGAGACAGAGATGGGAAAATTTATTACAACGTTATAAGTCTCTGGTTAATTCCTGGCGCGAGCGGACGGATAGTATACTTTCCTGGGTAGATAGCATAGATTCTTTGTTTAAGAAAATGAGAAACAGAGGCAGCCGTCATCTCGACACTCGCTCCGCCACCGGGGAGCAGCTGGCTTCGCTGGCGCAGGAGCCGCGCGAAATAGTTTATCATAAAGATTTTTTGCGTCAGGGCACGGCTATTTTAGAGGGCTATTTCCAGACAGACCGTACCAACGGTTTCAATCCGGACGGCTTT
>JAIRWS010000015.1 GCA_031268855.1 Candidatus Margulisiibacteriota bacterium
GCTGGACAACAAACTGCAAAAAGCCGCGCTGACCATGCTCAAAGCCTCCGTCAAAAGTCTGGCCAGCGTGAGCCGGTAGCTAATCTTGTAGCAGCCAATTCAAGACATTGAGTTGTTGAATACCGTTATGCGAAACGCGCGGTTCAAAATCTCTGGTCAGTAAGAATTTAGGATTGTGGTTGCGTATAACATTCAACGGAGATAATTCGCGGCGCAGAGTGGCCTCCGCCCGCACAGTTTCTGCCACCTGATAATATTCCGTGCCGCGCCAGCCTTCCGCAATAAAATCCACTTCTTTGTCTCCGACTTTGCCGATAGAGACTTTGGAGCCGCGGCGGAGCAGTTCTAGATACACCACATTTTCCAAAGCGCGGCCGCTGTCGGTTTTTTGATCGCCCAGCAGAAAATAACGCAAACCGATATCCACTAAATAATATTTATCCAAAGTTTGCAGTAATTTTTTTCCTTTGACATCATAACGCGCGGCGCGGTACAAAACATAGCTGTCGCACAAAGCGTTGATATAATTTTCCACGGTATGCGTGGATATTGCGCGTCCATCAGCGGTCAAAGTTTTGGCAATATTATGCATAGAAGTTACCGCGCCGATATTATCCGCTAAAAATTTAATAACGCTTTCCAACTGTCCGATATTTTTTATTTTTTTATTTTCGACCACATCTTTGAGTACAATAGTATTGTAAATACCTTGCAGATAGCTCCGGACGCCGTTTTTGTCCCAGACTTCAGACCGCCTAAACTCCAGAATCTGTGGAAAAGAACTATTTTCCAGATACTGCTGGAATTTTAATTCCAAATTGCTTTTATCCGCAAAGGCGGACACATATTCTTTGAAAGACAGCGGGAACATCTGAATTACCACATACCGGCCGGACAACATTGTTGCCCACTGCCCGGATTGCAGGCGGGAATTGGAACCGGTCAAGTACAGATCGACATTTTTTTTGATGAAAAGCCCATCCGCGGCTCTCTGAAAATCCGGAATATTCTGGATTTCATCTAAAAAAATATAATTTTTCTTATTCGTCAATAATCTGGCGTTGATATAGTCATACAATTTTTCCCAATTCAGCAGCTCACGATAGGCGGGGTCTTCCAAATCTATGCTCTGAATTTGCTCTGGCCGAACACCATTTTTCAGTAAATGTTCCTGGTACAATAAAAACAGAGTGGATTTGCCGCAGCGGCGGACACCGGATACTATTTTAATGAGCTGTTTATCCTTAAATTTTAAAAGCTGTTCCAGATATAACGGTCTATTCAGCATAAACCCCTCTTCTTTTTGCATTATACTGCTAAAACTAGTAAAAAGTCAATAGTTTTAGCAGTGCGGTGCAAAAAACCGGCTAGTCCCTCATCGAGCACAATTCGCCGCACATGCTTGCCATCTAAAACTTGTGTTATGACACCGCTTAGCTTAAAATAATTGAAGAGGGCATGGCAATGACCGAAGAGCAAAAAGCAACAATAATAAAAAAGACTGTAACGAATTTGACTGTTGAGCCTTACAATCGAGTCAAGAGAGCACTTGATTCTTTCTCCAAAAAAACCAGAAAGGCGCTCGGCGTTTCGCTGTAATGCCGCGCAAGAAAATCCGAGAAATATTCTTATTTGCCGGCCCGAATGGCTCTGGCAAGTCAACAGTTGTCAAAAAATTTCTGACTGATAAGAATTGCCCTGTTTATTACATTTGTCCCGACAACAACTTAGACGAAAAACTCAAAAATGACCGAGGGGCTTATATCCAAGCGATGCAAGTGGCGGAACTCCAGCGTTACAAAGCCGTAGCCGAAGGAGAATCTTTTTCTTTTGAGTCTGTGTTTTCTACAACCGCCAAACTAGATTTTTTGAAGTTCGCCAAAATGCAGGGATATAAAATAACGGCGATTTACATCGTAACCAAAAAGCCAGAAATAAATATACGGCGTATTCGTGAGCGTGTTTTACACGGCGGTCACGACGTGCCAAAAGACAAAATAATTTCGAGATATCACAAGTCTTTAAAATTAATGCCGGACTGTTTAGAGACAGCGGATGATTTTTTCCTGTTCGATAATTCCGCAGAGATGCCCGCCAAACCGCAACTTATTTTAGAAAAACACCAAACAAAAATCAAGATAAATTCAAATTATGGGGACATTGGTTGGTTGAAGAAATATTTGAGAGAGATTATTTAGTTTTTTATCCAAGGGGGACAAATGCGGGGCGTATTCTATGGCTAGGTCTCTCGCATCGAGCACAATTCGCCGCACATGGTACATTCTTTAATATCCTGTCCTTTGGCCTGACGCACCGCGCGGGCCTTAGCGCTGTCCAAAGCCAGCTCTATTTGCTTGTCCCAGTCCAGCATTTTGCGGGCTTTGGCCATAGCCAGATCTCTAGCGGCGGCGCGCTCGGGATATTTCACCAGGTCGGCGCTGTGCGCGGCAATGCGGCTGGCCAGTATGCCGTCGCGCACATCCTGCAGATCCGGCAGACCAAGATGCTCCGCCGGCGTTACGTAGCACAAAAAATCCGCGCCGCTGACCGCGGCCAGTGTCCCGCCTATCGCGCCCGCTATATGGTCATAACCGGCGGCGATGTCGGTGGTCAAGGGCCCCAATACATAAAAAGGCGCGCCGCAGCAGAGTTTTTTTTCTAAACGTATCGACCGCGCGATCTGGTCATACGGCACATGCCCCGGGCCCTCGATCAGCACCTGCACATTTTGGCGCCAGGCGCGTTTGGCCAGTCTGCCCAAAATTTCCAACTCCTTGAGCTGCGCTTTGTCGTGCGCGTCGGCCAGACAGCCCGGACGGAGACCGTCGCCCAGCGACAGAGTGACATCGTATTCATAAGCGATCCGGCACAATTCATCAAAATGTTCATAGAGCGGATTTTCTTTACCGGTCTTATTCAGCCATTTATTGATGTACGAACCGCCGCGGCTGACCACGCCGGTCACTCTGGGCTGGCGCTTGAGCAGCGCCGCGACCTCGCGCGTCACACCGCAGTGCACGGTAATGAAATCCACGCCTTGCGCGCAATGTTTGCGGATAATTTCCAGCAGCGCGGCGCCGTCCAGTTCACCATGCTTTTCGCACATCAGCTGATAGATCGGCACGGTGCCAAAACACAGTTTAGTTTTGCCAAGCAATGTCTGGCGCGTTTTATCCAGATCGCCGCCGGTGCTCAAATCCATAATTGCATCCGCGCCGTATTCCTCACAGGCTTTTAGTTTAGCCAGCTCGATCTTCAGCGTCGAACGCAGTTTTGATGTGCCGATATTAGCATTGACTTTGGTCAGGCAATTTTCGCCGACCGCCAGCGGCCGTATCGCGCGGTTTTTATTTTTGACCAGAGCGATCCGGCCGGATTTCAAGCCTTTCAAGATTTTTTCTGCCGGTATCCGCTCGTCTTCCGCCGCCGCGGTCATTTGCGGCGTTATTTTATTGGCCAGAGCATAGGCGCGCTGCGTAGTCATTTAGTAAGGATCGCCCACGCGGTGCACGCGGATCATATTGGTGCTGCCGGCGGTAGCGATCGGAATGCCGGCCATGATGACCACCAGATCGCCATTTTGGAGCAGACCGGCCTCTTTGGAACGCTGCTCGGCTTCCTGCAGCATTTGCTTAATGCCGCTCATCCTGGCAAAAGGCGTATGTCCCAGCAGCGGCGTCACACCGCGGTAAAGCGCCATCTTGCTGCAGGTTTTAGGCCGGTCGGAAATAGCAATGATCGGCACGGAAGAGCGGTACTTGGACAGCAGCAGCGGCGTGCGCCCGGAATCCGAAAAAGTAATCACCGCTTGGGCGTCGATCTCGTCAGCCAGCTCGTCCGCGCTGTCGCACAGCGAACTCAAGACGCTGTTTTCCTGAATAAAATGAGTTTTGCGGACGGTCAATTTTTTCTTGCGCCCGGATTGAACAACGTCCACATCAGCCGCCACCCGCCCCATCAGGCGCACGGTCTCGATCGGAAATTTGCCCACGGCCGTCTCGCCGCTGAGCATGACCGCGTCTGCCCAGTCGTAAATCGCGGCGGCCACATCGGAAACTTCCGCGCGAGTCGGCAGCGGATTATTGATCATGGACTCCAGCATTTGCGTCGCCACGATGACCGGCACACCGCTGTAATTGGCGCGGCGGATAATGTCTTTTTGCAGTGACGGCACTTTTTCGATCGCCAGCTCCACGCCGAGATCGCCGCGCGCCACCATGACGGCATCGCTGACCGCCGCGATCGCGTCGATATTGGCCACCGCTTCCGGCTTTTCGATCTTGGCAATGATCTTGTGCTCGGAATTATGTTCCCGCAAAAATCCGCGCAAATCCAGCACATCCTGCGCCGCGCGCACGAAAGACAGGGCAAAATAATCCACGTCCATTTGCAGACCGCGCAGCACATCCTCTTTGTCTTTCTCGGTCAGCGCTGGCGTGGAGAGTTTCATGCCGGGCAGATTCATGCCTTTGTAATCGGACAGCTCGCCGCCCGCCAAAACCCTGGTGTAAACATTGGTCTCGTCTTTGCGCAAAACCTCCAAACGCAGCCGCCCGTCATCCAGCAGAATAATATGTCCCGCTTCCGCATCCTTGACGATAGGCTTATACGTCGTGGAAACTTTTTGCTCATCACCGGCAAGGTCTTCTATGGTCAGCGTAAACTCCTGTCCTTCTCGCAGCGTGACCCGGCCGTTTTGAAACTTGCCCACGCGGATTTTCGGCCCCTGCAGGTCAATGAACAGCGCGACATGTGTTTTTATTTTTTCGGCCAGCGTCCGCAAATCCTGCGCCGCCTGCTTCGCCCGCGCGTAATCATTGTGCGAAAAATTGAAACGAAAAACATTCACACCCGCGGCCAGTAGTTTTTCCAGCATTTCCCGCGGAAAAGTGGCCGGACCGATCGTAGCGATTATTTTGGTTTTACGTGACAGATCAAGCATGCCGGCTAGTTTAACATATCCTAAGGGAATTATCTTTGGGCACATTCTTTACTGTAACTGACCAGCCGTGCCGACCAGTTGCGCGGAACGGCGCCTAAAGTGATAGTTTTGTGGGGGTGGGCAAAAACAATGCAACCGTTTTGAATTAGTTACGATAAATACACGAATAAAAAAAGACTACCAAAAATACCTGGCTGGCGATATAATTAAGCGGAAGGGACAGGACAAAATGACAACTCAAGAAAAAACCAAACCACAGGCAACTGTAAAGCAGCCGCTGAGAATTGTGGAAAAAGCGGTTCGGGCGCCGGCGGCGGAAAGCCGTAAGCTGGAAAACTTTAAAAAGCTGCTGGTGAAAAATCTGAAACCCAGGTCCCGGCCGGAAAATGTGGTGCAGGCTATCGTGGACGCCGCGCTGGTTTCGGAATACACACCGCAGATCCGCCGGCGCGATTATTATCCGCACATGAGAGAGGTTATTTCCAACGCGCTGCTGAAAAACAAAATTTTGAAAAAAGAAGCGTTGAATATTTCCAAGCATTACCAAAAGCGGCTCGGCTAGATTTTCATGGGAAACACTATTCTAAGCGGCGCTCTGCTGGATAAATACGCCGAAGTTTTGTTCTGGGGTCTGACCACCGCGCATCAGAAAAAATATAAGCCCTACGACACAATCCTGCTGCGCTGGGAGCTGCCCGCTCTGCCTCTGGCGGAAAAAGTTTACGCCAAATTGGTGCGGCAAAAATTAAATGTCATCACGCGCGCGGTCGTGCCGCCGGTCATGGAGCACAGTTTTTACCAGTATGCGGACAGCCGGCAGCGCAAGTTTGTCGCGCGCGGCGAGCAGGAATTATACGAAAATCTCCACGGCAATATTTTTATCAGCGCACCGGATTCACTGACGCATCTCAAAGACATTGACCCGCAAAAAATGGGCGAGACAGCCGTGGCGCGGAAATTTTTGCGCGAGATCGCCGAGCGGCGCGAGGAGCAGGGCGCTTACGCCTGGACGCTCTGCACTTACCCGACGCAGGAGCTGGCGGACAAAGCCAAATTGAGCCTGTCTGAATACACCGCGCAGATCGTCAAGGCTTGTTATCTCAATGCAAAAGACCCGGTGCGCCGGTGGCAAGAAACACTGCAAATGGCCGTGGAAATCAAAAAATGGCTGAACGCTCTGCCGATCAAAACTTTTCAGGTGGAAAGCCAGCATACCGACCTGACTATTTTGTATGGCGAAAAACGCCGGTTCATGGGCGTCAGCGGCCACAATATTCCGTCTTTTGAGCTGTTTACCTCGCCGGACTGGCGCGGCACGCAGGGGCGATACTATGCCAATCTGCCGTCCTACCGCGGCGGCAATTATGTCGAGGGCGTCGACCTGACTTTTGAGCGGGGCGGCGCGGTTAAGATCCGCGCCAAAAAAGGCGAGGAGTATGTGCAAAAAACTCTGCGGCTGGACAAACAGGCCAATAAGATCGGCGAGTTTTCCCTGACCGACAAGCGTTTTTCCAAAATCGACAAATTCATGGCGGATATTTTGTTTGACGAAAATTTCGGCGGCGACAGTGGCAACTGTCACATCGCTGTCGGGGCGGCGTATTCCGATACTTACGCGGGCAATCCTAAAAATTTGACAAAAAAACTCAAGTCCCGGCTGGGCTTTAATGACTCCGCCCTGCACTGGGATCTGATCAACACCGAGCAGAAAACGGTCACGGCGACGCTCCAGAGCGGCAAAAAAATTCTGATCTACGAAAAAGGAATGTTCCAGTATTAGCGGCGCGGTCTGCGCCCGGAGCACTGATATAAATACTTACTGTGGATCCTCGTCAGCGCATGGTTGATATCCTCGTGGTATTTTCCCAGCAAATGGACGCTGTCCGCCGGCCAGCCGGTCAGGGGTTTTAGCAATTCGTAAATCTCGACCTGAAAAATATTTGCCAGCTTGAGCATCGTGTACAGAGAGATCCATTTCTTGCCCCGCTCCACATCGCTCAAAAAAGTAATGGAAATGTCCGCCTTTTCCGCCAGCTCGGCCTGCGATAATTCTAGACGTTCCCGAAATTGTTTGACATTGGCGCCCAAAATACTCAAAGCGCGGCTTTCACTCACTTCATCTTTTAGCATTATATTTATTATGCTGGGTGATTGACAAACAGACAAACATCGTATAGACTAATGATAGTCAATCTATATAATCAACAAACGACAAAGGGGGCATTTATGACTATAGCGACAGGCGAGCGGCTGCTGGCGGAAGACATGCTGAATCTGGCTTTTTTTCCGCAAGGCATGATACTCATGTATGACGGCACGGGCTGGACGGACAATGTCACGCTCAAAGGCTGGTATCGGTGCAGTAAAAATTCTGACGGCGCGGACAAGATCGTGAACGGGTACACTGTGCCGGACTTGCAGGATAAATTTATCATGGGGCACAGCGGCGGCGGCCGCGCGGGTGGCAATAATTCTCTGGAGCTGTCCACCGCCAATTTGCCGGCGCATG
>JAIRWS010000016.1 GCA_031268855.1 Candidatus Margulisiibacteriota bacterium
ATCAGGCATGACAAAAAACGAAAAGAGTGCTAAAATTTTAGCCCCTTTTGGAGAACAGGAGAGCGTATGGCAGTTAAAAATAAAACGGAAGTTATTACAGAATTTAAGATCGGCGCCAAAGACACCGGTTCGACGCCAGTGCAGATCGCTTTGCTGACCGCGTCTATCAACAATCTGGTCGAGCATCTCAAGATCAACAAAAATGACTTTCATTCCCGCCGCGGTTTGTTGCTCATGGTTGGCAAACGCCGCCGCTTGTTGCGTTATTTCAAGTCCAAAGATCTGGCCGGTTATAACGCCTTGATCGCCAAACTGGGGATCAAAGGATAGGCTGCTTCGGTATAAAACGGCTTAAATATGCTGAAAATCAACAAAAAATTGACATAATGCACCCGAATAAGCTAAAATAACCTGCCTTTTGTCAGAATTTTATGTTTAAAGAAAGGGCGGAAAATGAGCGAAAGCGGCAAAAAAAGCCCGCAAAAAGAGGAAAAGGTCAACCGTCAAGCGGCGGAAACGATCTATGCGGAAATGGTAAGCTGCTCGCAATCCGGCGTCAGCTCGATCAATGCCGGTCGCGCGGACATCGATCACTCCGGCATCGGATTTCTCAAGGCGCAGAATGTCAGCCAGACCAACTGCGGCAACGCGGTGGTTGTAGCCAGGAATCTTAAGACCAGCTCGGTGCGTTCGCTGATCACGATCTCGGACAATATCGACGGCGATGTGAAAACCGTGCTGGACAAACAGGGCGCGGCGGTTTGCGGCTTGGTCTTTGCCGCGGTGCTGATGTTTTTCCGGATCATTAGACGGCTGTGCTTCAGATAATCTTTATTCGCTTAAAATAATTTTTAGGAGTTTTATGGATAAAAATATCGTCACCTATTCACGTTCGACTACGGTCAATCTTTCCCGAATTTGCTCCAGCTTGTGTGATTACTGCGATTTTCCCGTGAACAACGCGGATCAGGCGGCCTTTGAACTGGCTGTGCCGTACTCGACGATCAAGCATTGCGTGCAGGCCAAAAAAGCCGGCGTCAAAGAAGTGGTTTTTATGGCCGGCGAGCGGCCGGATAATTTTTCCGCGGTGCGCGCGCGGCTCGATCTCTGGGGCTTCAATTCGTATATCGAGTATGTGTACACGGTCTGCGAGCTGGCTTTTTTGGAAGGCCTGCTGCCCTCGTTGAATATCGGTTACATTGCCAAAGATGAAATGCTGCGCAACGCGGAAAGCGCCTGGAACGGCATCCGCCGGATTGTGGCGTCGGTTTACATGATGCTGGACTGCGCCGATGAAAAAATTTTGGAAAAATATTCGCCGCGTAAAACTTTGCAGTCGCGCGTGGAAACGATCTCTTATGCCGGACTCGGCAAGGTGCCGGTGACCACCGGTATTTTGGTCGGCCTTGGTGAATCGGAAAGAAGCCGCCGTGAAGCGCTGGAAATTATCAAAGCTCTGCACGCGGAGTATGGCAATATTCAAAATGTTATTCTGCAGAATTATCAGCCGATCAACAACGGCAAAGTGGAAATTAAAAATCTGGTCAGCAAAAATGAAATGCTCAAAACGCTGGATTTGGCGCGGCGGATCCTGCCGCGTGATATTCAGATCACCGTGCCTGGCGCGGATAATGAAAATATTTTGGATTTTATCAAAGCGGGCGTGCGGGATATCGGCTCTTATGATCTGGTGGAAGAAAAGAAAAACGGTCAGGATCATGACAAGCTGCTGGGCACGCTGAAAAAAGCTTTGAAAAAACAGGGCTTGGGTTTGCAGCGGCGGCTGCCGATTTTCTCCAAATATATTTTGGAAAACTGGTACTCGCGCAAACTGGCGCAAATTTTAGACCGCTACAAAGCGCTGCTGAAAAACTCCGAAAATGTCGATCTCGGCGTGGATGTCGAGGGCGCTTTTGCCGAGGAATTTGATTTGCCGGACAGGAGCAGATCACGCCGCCGCCGGGCCGGACGGAAAAAAGCGTCCCGTCCAGCCAAAAAAAGCAGGCGTTAATTCTGATTTTTGAGCTGCTTTTTGAGCAAGCCCAGTAAATAAAGCTTTTCTCCGCCGCGAATTTTAGCTTTAAGCAGCAAAGGGTCTTTTTGCATAACACACCTCCCTTACAAAAACTCCCAACATTTTTGCCAAGTCTTATATAGGTAATACTGCAAGATTTATGCCAACTGCCGGAGCAGGCTGTTTTTTACTGACAGCGGAATTTACACTCTCGAATTTATTCGACAATAATGGTTTGTTTGAAGATCTTTTCGTTTTTGAGCTGAAAGAAAATCGTGTAATTGCCGGTGGCTGGCGCCGGGATCTCGATAGTTTGACGGACGGGCAGGGAGGTCACTTTGTCCGCGGGGTCGAGCACAGCGATCTCTTGAATTTTTTCCGGCTGTAGAGCGCTGACGACGATGCGCTTGCGGAGCACATTGATCTCCGGCTGAAAATCAGCGTTGCCGGCCGTGCGCACCGCGGAGTTTTGCGGAAGCTGAAAATCGAGTCCCAGCCCGAACAAAAACGAATTGTCTATTTCCACTTTGGTCGGATTGAAGAGCAGAGCCAGATCACAGTGAAAATCGTTATAGCGCAGCCCCGTGCCGAGCGTAAATTCCTCGTTGCTGTTGTAGCCGCCGCGCAGACAAAAAATATTTTGCAGCAGCCAGGATTCCAAACCGAGCGCCCAGCCGCGCTCTTCCTCGCTGTAAATATCCAGATCAGCGTACAGATAATTTTCAAAATCGGACAGGCGCAAATGGTAAGCCGCGCCGGCGGTTAATTTGCGCGCCAGATATTCCTGCAGGCCGGTGCTCCAATCCAGCCCGGAAAAAACATTACGAAAAGCCGCGCCCAGCGTCAGGTCTTGATTCATGATCTGCATTAACCCTAAATCGACGGCAAAACCTTCGGCATGATATTTGTCGATAGCGCGGGAAATAATCTTGTAATTAACGCCGCCGAACAAACCGTGATCGAGGCGAAAAGCTGTGGAGAAATTGACAAAGCGGTACTCGTCAGCAAAAACACCTTCTTCCACGGGCAGGCCGCCGACCGAGCTGGTGCGCGGAATGCTGTTGATGCCTTCCTGCACTAGATTGAAACCGAGCGGCAAAATATCGCCGCCGAGCAGCAGCACCGCGTCCAGCGAGGAATGATTGACAAAACCCAGCTTTTGGTAATAGGTCAGATCAAAACCGCTTTTGCCGGCAAAGGCCAGCGCCGCCGGATTCCAGTAAGCCGCGCCGACTCCGCCAGCGCGCGCCGCGCCGGCCCCGCCGCAGCTCAAAACGGACAGGCCGGAAGTTTTGTCCAGAAGATCGACTGGAAACGAAGCCAGAGCGAACGTGAACAGCAGGCAAAAAAATCCGCTAATTTTTGGCCAAAAATTCACCATTCCCCCTGTCGGTCTGCTTGATTATAAAATTATAAAATCTTTTTGCCGATGACGACAACTCCCTGCGGCGCGGCTTCCGCCGCTTCGGCATTTTTGAGCGCTTTCAACGCGGCAATTTTGGCGCGGCGAAAACGTTCCTCGCGGCTCAACGGCGTAAATTTACTGACGCCGGTTGGTTTGCCGACCTTAACGATATTACTTTGTACTTCCAGCGAGCAACCACATTCCTGACAAAATTTGGAATCATCTTGATTTTCCTTGTGGCAATTTGAGCAAATCAGCATAACACGCATACCTCCAAGAGTGATAAGTATTACTATACACTAATATAGTAATGCGGTCAATTTCATGCAGAGACAACCGCTCACCGACCGACACACTCCGCTCCCTTCGCCAGCGTATCCGCAGGATACTCCGCTCAGGGAGCGAGCCTATTGATCCCGTGGAACAAAATGTTTCACGGTGGAAACACACCATATGTAGCGTATATACGGTTTAGTTTTCGGAT
>JAIRWS010000017.1 GCA_031268855.1 Candidatus Margulisiibacteriota bacterium
TCTTTATAGAGATGATCGATGCGTTTGGTGTTAAACGAACTGGAACGGCGGATCATGCCGTGCACCGCGTAGCCTCTGGCCAGCAACTGTTCGGCCAGATACGAGCCGTCCTGTCCGGTGATGCCTGTGAGCAGGGCAGTTTTAGCCATTTGACCTGTGCTCCTTGAAATAAATTTGACGTATCTTAACACATCTTGTTATGATTTTTTACGCCACTAATTAAATTATACAATGCTTTGAGAAAATAGGTTAAGTTTAAATGAAACTAATGGACGGAGTTTCGCAGCGCAAAAATACGTCCGCAAGGATGTGTTTTTATGCCTAAAGTCTCGGTGATTATTCCCGTTTACAATGTGGAAAAATATCTGGCGGAATGTCTGAACAGCGTTTGCGGACAAACTTTGCGGAGCCTGGAAATTATTTGCGTAAACGATGGCTCGACAGACGGCTCGGCTGAAATACTTGCCAAATATAAGCAGAAAGATAAACGGCTCAAGGTTATTACGCAAAAAAATAAAGGCCAGTCGGCCGCGCGCAATGCCGGATTATCGACCGCGTCCGGACAGTATCTTTATTTTATGGACAGCGATGATGTCTTGAAATCAGACGCGCTGACTATCTTGACCAAAAAGAGCGACCGCGGCAAATTGGATGTTCTTTATTTTGACGCTACGGTTATTTTTGCCGATCAAAAGACGGCCAAAAAGCGCTGGTGGTATGCGGATTTTTACCGGCGCCGAAAAGAATACCGCGGCGTGACGGCGGGACAAAAATTATTTGCCTCAATGAAAAATAATGGCGAGTACCGTGTGCAGCCGTGCTTGCAATTGATCCGCCGGAGATATTGGCAGAGGCTCAATTTATTTTTTTATGAAGGAGTTTTTTTAGAAGATAATTTATTTAATTTTCTCTGTATGCTGCAGGCCGGGCGGGTCAGTCATCTCCAGCAAGAGTTGTTTATCCGGCGCGTCAATGAGGGCTCGACCATGACCAGACCTAAAACTTTCCAGCATTTTTACGGCGCCTTTCATGCTTTGGTACAAATGCTGGGTTTTGCGATAAAGCGAAACATTAACGAACCTGCTGTTTTGCAGGAAATAACGGACTGTTTGAATGCGGCGGTCAGTATTTACGATTTGCTACCGGCCGTGGAAAAAAATAAGGCCAGTGGTTTGCCGCCGCTGGAAAGTTATTTTTTTGCTATACTGGTACAGCATGGCGGGCAAAAATGGCAACGTTATAAGAATAAATGCGTGCGCTGTTGCAAGGATTTTGTGAAAAGTTTGCTTGGTTGAAATAAAATGTCGGAATTATTGCATAAAATTAAACACAAAGTCTCCAGGCTCGGCCTTGAGCCCGGGTGGGATACGGTCATTCGTCCGCGCACCGGCTGGTTTGACATCGATCTGCGCGAGGTCTGGCGTTACCGCGACCTGATCAAGATCTTTGTTTACCGCGATTTTGTGGTCTATTACAAGCAGACGATTCTCGGCCCGCTCTGGTGGCTGATCCAGCCGCTGTTTACTTCCGGTATGTTCACGCTGATCTTTGGCGCGTTTGCCGGTTTGCCGACCGACGGCATTCCA
The DNA here is from genome assembly GCA_031268855.1 of Candidatus Margulisiibacteriota bacterium. NCBI lineage: Bacteria > Bacillati > Candidatus Margulisiibacteriota > Candidatus Margulisiibacteriota bacterium. The sequence goes on from JAIRWS010000017.1 coordinate 1,587, forward strand.
GCCATTCTTTTTTATCTGTCCGGTGTGGTGTGCTGGGGCTATTTTTCCGATTGTCTGCTAACCACAGCCAATACTTTCACGGCCAATTCGGCGATTTTCGGCAAGGTGTATTTTCCGCGGCTGGTCGTGCCGATCTCCACGGTTTTGAGCGGCTTGATCAAATTCGCGCTGCAATTTGCGTTGTTTCTGGTAATTTACCTGATTTATCTGCTGCGCGGCGCGGATCTTCAGCCGGGTTTGGGGGTTTTGGCGCTGCCGTTGCTGCTGGCGCAAATGGCGGCTCTGGCGCTGGGCTTAGGCATTATCGCTTCTTCGCTGACGACTAAATACCGCGATCTGGCGCTGGCGATGACTTTTTTTGTGCAGCTGCTGATGTACGCCACGCCGGTGGTTTATCCGCTCTCCATGATCCCGGACAAATGGCGTCCGCTGGCTATGCTCAATCCTCTGGCGCCGGTCATTGAATTTTTCCGTCTGGCTTTTTTAGGCGCGGGCAGCCTTGATCTCTGGACAACGTTGTGGAGCGTCGGTTTCACGCTCTGTATCTTGTTTTTGGGTGTGATTTTTTTCAGCAGAGTTGAAAAAAATTTCATGGATACAGTTTAGCCATGCGGCAAAAAAAGTTTTTGTTCGTTCTCGGCACGCGTCCGGAAGCGATAAAACTGGCGCCGCTAATCAGGGCTATGACGCAAACCGCCGATTTTCAGCCGCTGGTCTGCGCGACCGGCCAGCACAAAGAAATGCTGACGCAGGCTTTGCGGTTTTTTCAGATCCGGCCGCAGTTTGATCTGAAAATTATGCGCCGGGATCAGACGCTGTCCGGTTTGACAGCGCGGCTTCTCTCCAAGCTGGATAGAGTGATCGATAAAGCGCAGCCGGATTATATAGTAGTGCAGGGCGACACGACTTCGGCGCTGGCTGGCGCGCTGGCCGGGTATTATCACAAGATCCCGGTCGCGCATGTCGAAGCGGGTTTGCGCAGTGGCGCTAAATATTCGCCCTATCCTGAGGAGTTAAATAGAAAACTGATTGGTCATTTGGCGGATTATCATTTTGCGCCGACCAAAACAGCGGCGGATAATCTGCGTCAAGAAAATATTACCAAAAATATTTACACAGTCGGCAATACGGTGGTAGACGCTTTGTTTCTCGGTCTGGATATTATTAAGAAAAACCCCGAGCCTTATGCCAAATATTTCGCGTTTCTGGATCAGCAAAAAAAAATAATTCTGGTGACCGGACACCGCCGCGAAAGTTTTGGCCGGCAGTTTGAAAATATCTGTTCTGCCCTGCGCGATATTGCCAGACAGCATAGAGATGTCCAAATTGTGTATCCTGTCCACCTCAATCCCCATGTGCGGAGACCAGTGTTTGAAACGCTGGGAAAAGAAAAGAATATTCATTTGCTGAAGCCGCTGGCCTATCCTTATCTACTCTGGCTGCTGGAAAAATGTTTTTTTGTCCTGACCGACAGCGGCGGCCTGCAGGAAGAAGCCCCGTCCCTGGGTAAACCGACGCTGGTAATGCGTCAGGTTACGGAGCGGCTGGAAGGTATTCAAGCCGGCAATGCTGTACTGATTGGCACGGAGCGCAAAAATATTGTCCGTCAGGCACAGAGATTATTGACCGAGCAGAAAACTTATAAAAAAATGGCCAGCGCGAAAAACCCTTACGGTGACGGCCGGGCGGTTTTTAAGATCCTGAAAGTTTTAGG
>JAIRWS010000018.1 GCA_031268855.1 Candidatus Margulisiibacteriota bacterium
TGGCCTTCGGCGCACTTAACTTCGCAGCCGTGCTGCTCGTTAAGTTCGAACCAAAGCGCACTCCGGTAAGATATTCACCGTGCAAAAGAAAATTATGCTATGGCAGATGTTTGGCAGAGTGAATATTTTGCCGTAAGCGCGTTTTGGCGCGAACTTAACAAGGCTACAGAGTAGCCGACGTTAAGTGAGAGACTCGGCGCGCGGCGGCAAAGATATTCGCTCTACAGATAAAAAAAACAAAAGGAGGAAAAGTATATGTCAAAAGATGGAGAGAAAGCAGAGAAAAACAGTAAAGGTGAAGAGATCTGCCCGATTTGCGGGAAAGTGCATCCGCGGAGAGAGGACCTGGGTATCAAGGCGAGCAGAGAGGAAGTAGAGAGTTTGATACTCATAAACAACCGGATCGATGTGGCGGCGCAGGCCGCGCAACCGGCGGCATTGCGGCAGGGAGTAACGGCGGAGCAGGTGCAGGTGTTCGTGAACGCGGCGCTGAACGCCAGAGCGGAAGCCATGAATTTACAGAGACAATGGTGGAATGAAATATTCGCCAAATATCCGCAGCTGCCGAAAGACAAAAATGTCTTTGTGGATTTTGACACGTGTGACTTTTACCTGAACTTAACAAGCGATAGCGAAGTTAAGTGAAGGCAACAAGCGCGCAGCGCGACGTTCTAGTGCGGATAGGGCAGTAAAAACGCGATACATCGCGGCGGGATTAATTGGTTGTTTTTTTAACTGGAATAATTTATAACAGCGTTATGGATATTCGTGCGATTTTAAAATTCGGACAGCCTTTGATTTTCGACGGTGCGATGGGTACTGTCTTGATGCAGCGCGGTTATGAAAATGTGCTGGCGGACAAGCTCAATGTTGAGCAGCCGGAGCTTATCGCGCAGATCCACCGCGAATACGCTTTGGCCGGCGCGGACATTGTGGAAACCAATACGTTTAATTCCAGCTTGCTCAAATTGCAGGAACTGGGTCTGGCGGACAAACTGGAGGAATTCAATCAAGCCGCGGCGCGCAATGCCCGCGCTTCCGGCGCGCCCTATGTGGCTGGTTCGCTGGGGCCGACCGGCAAATTATTGGAGCCGCTCGGCGCTTTGAGTTTTGACGCAGCCTATGCGTCGTATCGCGCGCAGGCGGCGGCTCTGGAAAGAGCCGGAGTGGATTTGTTTATTGTCGAAACTATCAGCGATATACAGGAGATGCGCGCGGCGCTGCTGGCGATTAAAGATGTCAGCGTCCGGCCGGTGATCTGTTCGTTGACCTACGATGAACAGGGGCGCACTTTGACCGGCACGGATATTTTTACCGCGGATGTAACTTTGCGCGAATTGGGCGCGGACGCGCTGTCGATAAATTGTTCGATCGGGCCGGAAGGCGTGGTCAGCCTGTACAAAAAATATTACCGGGATTTGGGCGCGCTGGGTCTGCCGCTGATGGTCATGCCCAACGCCGGCCTGCCGGAACTGATAAATGATAAATTAGCTTACACCATGACGCCGCAGAAATTTGCGGAAATCATGGCGGAGCTGGCGCGGTACGGTGTGCAGATCTTTGGCGGCTGCTGCGGCACGACACCGGCGCATATTGCCGCGTTGTCCCAAGCTATCCATAAAGTATCTATAAAATATCATAATTCTGATAGGGCTAAAAAAGCGGTTTATTTTACCAGCCGCAACAAGGTAGTGCGTTTGTCTGAAGCTAAACCTTTTTTAAAGATCGGCGAAAGTCTCAATCCGACCGCGCGAAAAAAATTTGCTGAGGAATTAAAAACCGGCCAGGAAAATTTCCTGCGCGAACAGGCTAAGGAACAGAGCGCGGCGGATCTGCTGGATCTCAATGTCGGCGTGCCGGAATTAGATCAGGCGCGGTTGATGCAAAAATGCGTGCAAACTTTGTCGCTGGTTACGGATAAGCCGCTCTGTCTGGATTCCGACGATCCGCAAGTGCTGGAAGCCGCTTTAAAAAGTTACCCCGGTCTGGCGTTGATCAATTCGGTGAACGGCAAGCCGGATTCTCTGGCCAAAATTGTCCCGCTGGCCAAACGTTACGGAGCGGCTTTGATCGCGCTGACGCTCGATGCACAGGGCATACCGCCGGCCGCCGCGGAGCGCGTGGCCATTGCCCGCAAAATAATGGACTACCTGCGCGCGGCTGGTTTTCCCGAACGCAGAGTTTTCTTTGACGGGCTGGTCATGACTCTGGCCTCCGAACCGCAGGCCGCGCTGGAAACTCTGAAAACAACGGAAGCGATCTCCAAACTAGGCTGGCAGACCAGCTTGGGCGTGAGCAATGTGTCTTTCGGCCTGCCGCAGCGCAAAAATATTAACAATGTTTTTCTTAAACTGCTGGAAAAAGCCGGGCTGAAAGCGGCGATCATCAGCGCGGCGACCTACCGGCAGATCGACCAATATACCGCAGCCGAGAAGCTGGCTGAAGCGGTTGTCCTGGGCCAGGACCCCCATGCCGCCCAATATCTGGCGCGAGTCGCCGCGCCGGACGCGCCGCCAGCCTCAAAAAAATCTTCCCGGAAACTTTCGATCTACGAAACGATTATCGAAGGCAACGAAGCGGCTGTGCTGGATCTGGTCAAAGCCGCTCTGGAGAAAAAAAAGCCGCCGGAAATTTTGAATCAAGAATTACTGCCGGCGCTGGAAAAAGTCGGCGAGTATTACTCTGCCGGCAAATACTATCTGCCGCAAATGATCGCTGCGGCCAATACGATGAAAAAAGCTTTTGAATATCTCAAGCCTTTGCTGCGCCAGTCCGGCACGGCGTCCATCGGCACGGCCATAGTCTGCACGGTAGAGGGCGATATTCACGATATCGGTAAAAATATCGTGGCGATGATGCTGGAAAATCACGGGTTTCAGGTGGTCGATCTGGGCAAAGATGTTTCGGCGGAAAAAATAGTCGCCGCGGCTGTGGAGCAAAAAGCGGACATTGTTTTATTGAGCGCGTTGCTGACCACGACTATGCTCAAGATGAAAGAAGTCAAAGCCAAACTGCTGGAAAAAAATCTGGATATTCCGGTCATGGTCGGCGGCGCGGTTGTTACTGCGGAATTTGCCGAAAATTTTGGCGCGCATCACACCGCGGACGCCGCCGCGGCGGTCTTGCAGGCGAAAAAATTATTAAAGCTGTAATACCTGCCGAAAAGAGCTGTTTTTTTTCTGGAGTTCGCGCGAGCCGCGGGTGATCTTGCACAGTGAGGTTTTCAGGGTTTTGGCGATCTCGCGCTGGGTCTGACCGGCGGCCAGCATTTTAATGACGCGCCAGCGCTGGCAAAGCTCGCGCAGCTCATTGGGCGTGAGAATATCGCGCAGAAATTCCGCCAAAAGTTTTTGTCCGCATTTAGTCAGCGCGCCGCAGAGTTCCCGCAGTTCCTGCCGGTCATTCATGTTACTATTAAAAGAAACAGATTGCGGCTTGTCAAGTTACCGCGATATACCGCAAGGCCGCTGAAGTCAAAAAATCTGAGCGGGTCTTGCCTGTCCAAAATTTTCTGGCGCGGCCTCAAATACTTATTTCATTGATGCTGTGGATCACCGTGTCCGGCGGGTCGGTTTGGAATGGCTCAGTTCCGTTAAAACCCCAGGCGCAGCCAATGGTGAAAATTCCGGCCCCGCGGCCGGCCTGTACATCGTAAATTGAGTCGCCGAGCATTACGGTTTCCTCTTTAGTACAGCCCAGTTTTTCGCAGGCGTGGAGCAGCGGGCGCGGGTCAGGTTTGTGCTCCGGCAGAGTATCCGCGCCGACAATTACATCAAAAACGACCGGCGAGTTTAATTTTTCTAAAATCTTGCCGATGAAATAGCTGTGCTTGTTGGAAACTATGCCCAGTGGTTTTTGCCGGGAACGGAGCTTGAGCAGAAAATCCGGCAGTCCGGCATAAAATTTGAGGTCTTGATACATATTAGTTTCATGGTCAGCGCGGTAAATTTTTACGGCTTCTTCCGGATCGATGTCCGGTTTTTCTTTTAGAGTTTCTGTCAGCATGTATTGCAGCCCCAGACCGATATATTGGCGGGCTTGGGTAAAAGCCAGCTCGGCCAGTCCGTAATGAGAACGCAGGTGGTTTATAGAAGCCAGAATGCCGCTGGAAGTATCTATCAGCGTTCCGTCAAAATCAAAAAGAAAAAGTTTTTTGCCGCTCAAAGTCAGAGACATGGCGCATTTGTAGCCCACAGGCAAACATCTGTCAAATCAGGACAAAGCGGCGGATCGTACCGCCCCTTGCCGTGGATAGATTTATCGGCGGGGCTTGTACTATAATATAGTAGTAGAATTGCTGGCGAATTTTACCGAAGGCGGGGTAGTCAATATGAAAGTTTTATTGCTCAACGGCAGTCCGCGCGAAAAAGGCTGCACTTACACGGCGTTGTCCGAGGCGGCCAAAACTTTTGAACAGGAAAATATCACCGCGGAGTTTTTCTGGCTGGGGAACAAGCCGCTCTCCGGCTGCAGCGCCTGTCTAAAATGCAGAGAGCTTGGACGCTGCGCTTTTCAGGATAAAGTAAACGAATTTTTAGATTTGGCTGGTGATTTTGACGGTTTTATTTTTGGTTCGCCGGTGCATTACGCGGCGGCCAGCGGCGCGATAACTTCTTTTATGGACAGAGTTTTCTATGCGGGTCTGCGTTCCGGCAAACAGTCTTTTCGTCTGAAACCGGCGGCGGCGGTTGTTTCCGCCAGGCGCGCGGGAACGACGGCGGCTCTGGATCAGCTGAACAAATATTTTGCTATAAACGAAATGCCCGTCATCTCCAGCCGTTACTGGAATATGGTGCACGGCGCGGCGCCGGACGATGTGCCGAAAGACGCCGAAGGTTTGCAGAATATGCGCGTGCTGGCGCGCAATATGGCCTTTTTTCTGCGTTGCAAAGAAGCTGGTCTTAAAGCCGGTGTCCCGCTGCCAGTGGAAGAAGACCGGATCGCCACGAATTTTATTAGATAAACTTGTCACTTCAGACGCTTCGCGTCCTTGCGACCGAGAGCGGCTTCAAGCCGCCGAGGAAGTGTCGCTGGCTAACCGAGCCAGCGGCTGGCTCTCACGGCGCATACTTCGTATGCTTGTGGGTCTCACTTCACGTCGCTACGCTTGTGAAGTTCGACGCGCTTAACGTCGCGGCCGCGCCGCTTGTAAGTTATTGAGCTTCATAAGAAATTATCTTTACATCTTTTGTCATTTCTTCGACCTTGTCACTTCGGCGGCTACGCCGCCTTGCGACCGAGAGCGGCTTCAAGCCGCCGAGGAAGTGTCGCTGGCTAACCGAGCCAGCGGCTGGCTCTCACGGCGCATACTTCGTATGCTTGTGGGTCTCACTTCACGTTGCTACGCTTGTGAAGTTCGACGCGCTTAACGTCGGCCACTTCGTGGCCTTGTTAAGCTCGAGTGATAATTCGCGCGGTTTTCAATGCGCGCGAATTAATACTTTGCGCAGGGGCGCAAAGTGGAGCTGAACGGAGAACTTCGCGCTGACGCGCTCGTGCTCCTCGATTCTGCTCAATTTATGCGGTGATATATAAAAAATTTGCTAGTTTTATAAGACTTGTCACTTCGGCGGCTACGCCGCCTTGTGGCTCTCGCTTAACGTCGGCCACTTCGTGGCTTTGTTAAGCTCGAGTGGAGCTGAACGGAGTCGAACCGTCGACCTCCACAATGCCATTGTGGCGCTCTACCAATTGAGCTACAGCCCCGGAATTAATGCTTTTTTACTATAAAAAAGTCTAAAACACAATAGAGAAAACCGAGCGCGGAGACTTCTATGCGGTTTCGTTGTTAGAGTATACATAACGCGAAATATGGGTATTTATAGGACAAGAAAGTTGTGGCTAAAAAAGTGGGACGGTTTCTGGAAGGTTACGATATATTTTGGTAAGTTTGAGTTGCGCCAAAAAAATAAAATAAGGAGGATAAGTTTATGTTAAAATGTAGAATAATTGCTGAGTCCGTGA
>JAIRWS010000019.1 GCA_031268855.1 Candidatus Margulisiibacteriota bacterium
TGTCTTCGGCTAACCAAGCCTATCCAGCGCGGTGAATATTTTACCGGAGTGCGCTTTGGTTCGAACTTAACGAGCAGCGCGGCTGCGAAGTTAAGTGCGCCGAAGGCCAATTCGAAGCCACTGGCGCACAAAGGTAAAGATATTCACCGCGCTCCCTTCGCCAGCGTATCCGAAGGATACAGGCTCAGGGAGCGGCCTCACAATATAACCTTCCCTTCACTGTCGAAAGATTTCGTCCCTTCTAACCTGTCATACGCCTCCCAGTATTTCCGGCTCCATTTGCTCTGCAATTTGCGCACCTCGCAAATATTCGTCTGCCGGTAAAATTCCCCTCTCTCCGCAAATGCTCCCCCTATACACCACGCGCACGCGCTCTCCACATCACAACTTAGGCACTTTTCGGGTGAGATTTTCTTTCTTGTTTGCTGCCGCACTATCTCGAAACGTTCCTTATAGTTTAGCCCGTTCCATACATCACCTACGTAAAAGTCCAGTTTCCGGCTGTGCATCGTGTTGGGAGAGAAGCGGAAACACGGGTATATCTTGCCGTTTATAGAGAGACACGGCATTGAGCCTGAGCCGCACCACCCTTTATCCAAATCCTTTGGCGGCCCGCCTATGCCGAATCCCTTGTCGAACATTGATACATGCAGATCTTTCCGGTGTTCCAGTATGTAATATATGGACTTCTCCATTTCCTCGTTCAGTTGTTTCAGGTCGTCATCAGTTAAATGCATATCCTCAAAGATAAAGTTTATATTTACATGCTTTAAGCGCATCTCCTCGTGCAGGAATTTTATAGACTTAAAAAGATATGGTATCGTATCCTTATTGCACGTCGCTTTAGTGCTGGCCGCTTCTGCCCCGTTCCACTCCAGATACCAATTCCACCACTTCTGTATATCTTTCATCGTGCCGCGTCCGTCTTTGTGTATACGGTTAGCGTCGTGTATTTCCGGACAGCCGTCTACCGACACACCGATACTGAGATTGTCTTTATATTTTGTCATGAAATCACGGACTTTCGGATTTTTAAACAGCGTTCCGTTGGTGGAAATGCTCGCTCTCCAGCGATAAGCCCACTTATGACCAATTGACACAGCTTTATATCGATAATACGTGAGTATTTTATCCAGCAGTTCCGGCGCCATCAGCGCGTCCCCGCCGATAAAGTCGATGATCAGTCCTTGTTTTAAGATCCATTCATCCTGCGTGCCTCTGGCTTTAATTGGGTCGGCATCTTCAAGTATTATATCGATAAATTTCTGCGCGTACTCAAACGGCAAGTCCCCGGGCTTTTTGTCCACCTCATAACAATATTTGCAGCGCAGATTGCAGTCTTCCGTGACCTGAAACGTAATATTCAAGCCGTCATATTGTTTCAGCGCCGGTATCATTTTAGTTTTCCTCCAGCCATAATTCTCCCGTGCTAAAATCTATAAAAGCTCTGCTCAAAATATCCTCTGCCAAATTGTGCCGACCGGCTACTTCCCGCCAAAAACCATCCAGCAAATATTGAGCGTCAGCTAAAGCAAAGAAAGCTTCGCGGTAAAACTCTTCAGCGGCGGCAGTCGAAAAATCTGCCGAAGCGGAAAGAGAAACATTTTGTTTGGCGCAATAAAATTTGCTGGTTACTAATTCAAAAAATTTAAGATCTTCCTGCGGCAGCCGGGCAAGAATACGTCTGGTCATGACTATGTTCCCGCCGCGCGGTTGATCTTAGTATTTTTAGTGGAACCCGCCGGATTTGGTTCATAACGGCTCGTCTCCGCGCAGCCGTTGTGGCAGCTGCTGATGCAGCCGTCATAACAATTGTTCCGGCAATTTGTGTCGCAGTTTATATCACAGGCCGCATCGCAGGTCTGGGAACAGCCATAGGCGCAGCTCGAGGAACAATTGCCATTACAAACCGAACCGCATTTATTTTTGCAGCCGTCTCCGCAGCCAGAAACGCAGGCCGTGCCGCAGCCGGCGCCGCAAACCTTACCGCAGGCAGCCGCACAAACAACTCCGCAAGCGTCTTTACAGCCGTCGCCGCAGGTCGACGCGCATTTTTGTCCACAGCCAGCGGCACAGGCAGAGCCACAAGACGCTTTGCAATCTGTACCGCAGCCGCCTTTACAGCCGTCGGTGCAGCCTACCGCGCAGACTCCCCCGCAACCGCCCGAACAATTATCAATACACAAACCCGAACAGCTTCCAACACAGCCATGGTAACAGCCGCCGTCACAGTCTCCGCTGCAGCTCTCGCACTGCCTCCAGCAGGTATTGCCGCAATTGCCGCCGCAGTTAGCCGAACAGCCTCCGCCGCAGCCAGCGCACTGGCAGCTGCATTGTTTGCGGCAAGCATTATCGCTGCAAGAATTAGCACAGCTCTTGTTTGAACAGGCTGAACCGCAATTGCCGTCGCAGCCAACGCCGCAGCTTTCCTGGCACAGCGCGCCGCAGCCAGATGTGCATTTCGCCCCGCAAGCCGCAGCGCAAACACCGCCGCAGACATCTTTACAACCGTCGCCGCAGGTTGTCGCGCATTTTTGTCCGCAGCCAGTGCCGCAGGCCGTTCCGCAATCCGCCGCGCAATTAGAGCCGCAGAGTCCCTGGCATTGTTCGCCGCAGGTAGAAGCGCAGGCCGCGCCGCAGCTAGACGAGCAGGTGGTCCCGCCGCAGCCGCTTTTACAGTCCGCCACGCAAGCGTTGCCGCAGCCGCGTCCACACGCCGATGTGCAGCCGCCGACACAGCGCGCATTATTCAGCGCGTCATCGATCACCTGCCGCAGCTCCTCCAGCTGTCTGGCTTTGAGCTTGACGCCGATCGTCACCGCGCCGCCGTCCCAGGGAAAAGTGTCACTGCCGTCGTAATTGACCAGGCCTTTAGTCGCCGCGCGCAAATTGGTCAGCTGCGAGGCATAAACGCTGTCCCCTTTGATGACTCCGGCGATTTTAGTTTGAGGCACGCTGCGGTGGGTCTGTTCTTTTTTGAGATTTTCCAGCGTTTGATTGTAATCCGCCGCGTAAACTTCTTTGCCGGATAAATATCTTTGTTTTTTCTTTTCAGCTGTGTCAGCCAGTCCCACATTGGTTGTTGTAGTCGCACCCGCCCCTGTTTCATTGTCCGGCAAATTGTATTTATAGCGCGTCATGTGTGATTCCCCCTCAATAATTTCAATAACCTGTAAGGATATTTTTTTAATTATTTTATATGACAACAGATGATTGTCAAGACTGTTTATTACCTATTAGTATGCAGATAATGAATTTACAACAAACTTTCATCGGAAACTTAAAAAGGATCCGCAAGGCTGTTGGTTTCTCGCAAATGAAGCTGGCCGAGCGTTGCAACACAGCGGGAAGTTATATCGGCGCTATCGAAATCGGCAAAAAATTTCCCTCTCTAAAAATGATCGAGCAGTTGGCCAGCGCTTTGCAGATCAAGCCGCATTTATTTTTTTTCAATGAACAGGCGCTGACCGAAGAAATACCAGAAGCTCTTAAAGAAGATATTATTCAGCAATTGCTGCAAATCACTCAAAAAATTTATAAATCAAACGTTTAAGAAAGTTTTTTCACAAAACAAAGTCAAACTGTTCTCTTATAAACCAGCGCAAAAAACGGCACGCCGAGCAGCGCGGTAATAATGCCCACCGGTAAAATAATTTCCGGCAGAATAGTCCGCGCGGCCAGATCGCTCAAGGCTAAAAAAAGCGCGCCGCCTAAAAGCGTCAGAAAAATATTCAGCCCCAGCCGCTCGCCGCAAAGCATTTTGACCAGATGCGGAATGATCAGGCCAACAAAACCGATAATGCCGACCGAAGCTACAATGACGGCGGTCAGCGCGGAGATCAGCACAAGCAAAAAAGTTTTCAAGCGGTTTACTTCCACGCCGAGCGACTCGGCCTGTTCATCACCCATGCTCAAAAGCTCGATCCTGCCGCTTTGCCAGACGGCAAAAAGCGCAACCGCCAGCAAAACCGCGCCGCTGAGCCAGGCCTGCGGCCAAACGCTGGTGCCCAGATCACCCATCAGCCAGAACATCAATGAATTAACTTTGTCACCGGCAAAAAATACCGAGAGCATGATCAGCGCGCCGCAAAAAGCGTTGAGCATCACGCCGGAGAGGATCAAGCCGTTGTTCTCAAGCTTGCCTTGTTTTCTGGCCAAAAGATACACCAGCGCCAGAGCCAGCAACGCGCCCAGCACGGCTGTAAAAAACGGCGGACAGTTAAAAAGCAGCCCGCCGAGCGCGCCAACCGCCGCGCCGGAAGATACGCCCAGCAGGTATGGCTCAGCCAGCGGATTGGAGAGCATCGCTTGATAAAGCAAACCGCTCAAGGCCAGACCACCGCCGACCAGCAAAGCCATGACCAAACGCAGCGCGCGGTAGCCGCGCAGGGCGGCGGCGCGGCGGTCGGCAGACCAATCACCGGAAGCGGCGGCTAACAAGCGCTGCATTTCGCCGCGCGCCTGCAGCAATCTCGGCGAGAGGCGCAGATAAAGATCGGCAGCCGGCTCCACAACCGGCTGGCCATTGGTCAATCTCCACGGCTGACCGCTCAAATTAACAATAATATCCGCCTGGTATAACTGCTCCAGACTTAATTCTGGATAACGCGCGGTGCGGGAAATAATATTCTGGCAGCCGAGGCTGGCGAAATAATCCGCCAAAAAAGTATCCCGTCCGGCGGCTATGGGCGGATTCTGCCAGACGACAATGGCTGTTTTTTTGCGCAGCGCGGGAAATTTCTCCCGCCAGAGTTTATTCAGCTCCGCTATTTTAGCATCCGCGGCCAAATCCAGGTCCGCGCTTAAACGTTTCAGTTCCGCAAAATAATTCCGCAAAGAAGTGAAATCATATTCCCGGTAGTCGATGCGCAGATCGCGCAGTTTGCTTTTGAAACGTGGATCGGCCGAGGACTCCAGTAGCACCACCGCCGGCTGCAGCGCGATAATTTTTTCCAGATCGGGATACGTATATTTGCCGACCCGGGGTTTGTTCTTGGCCGCGGCGGGATAGTCGCAGTCATTGGTCACAGCCGCCAGCTTGTCCAGACCGTCAAAGTAAGCCACCGTCTCCGTGATATTCGGCGCCAGAGAAATAAAACGGACATTTCGACTCCGCTCAATGTCCACTGCTGGCCACAGCAAACAACTACAAAGTAATAATATTAACCAATACGATCGGCCGCCGCCGCAGTTTTTCATAAAAAAATCTCTCCGCTTCTTTTTTTAATTTTTGTTCTTTGTCGCGCGCGCTGCCTTTCAAGCCGCGCAAAACCTGCGCGAGATAATCCCGCCAGAGCGGCAAAAACTGTTCCTGCTCTTTGCGGTACATTAGGCCAAAGCCCGTGATGACCGGCTCCTGAACTAAATTATCTTTATCCAGCAGACAGGAGACAACCGCAATGCCGCCGCGCGACAACAAATGCCTTTCTGGAAAAATCGGCTCGCGCGGATCAGCGCCAAAATTGCCGTCCAGCAGCACCGGCTCCGCGTAAACATGACCGGCGACTCTGGCAAAATTTTTACCGACTTCCAGCTGATCGCCATTTTGCAAAATAAAACAATTCTGCTGCCGCACGCCAACTTTCTGCGCCAGCAAAGCGTTGCTGTAAAGATGTTTATACTCGCCGTGCACCGGCGCGTAAAATTTCGGCTTCACCGCTTTAATAAATTCTTTGATCTCTTCGGCGCAGGCATGGCCGGAAGCGTGAATTTCATTGACCTGATCGTAGAACAAACGCACGCCGATGCGGTATAAATTATTGATCGTGTCGTTGATGTCTTTTTCATTGCCCGGAATCGGCGAGGCGGAAATAATGATCGTGTCTTCTTTTTTCAGCCGCATTTTGTCATAGCGGCGGCCGGCCATCTGCGTCAGCGCCGACATACGCTCGCCCTGCGAGCCGGTGGTCAAAACGACTATTTTTTGATCCGGCAAAGCGCGCGCCTGCTCAAGGCCGCACACCGCGTTTTCCGGGCAAACAATAAATCCGGCGTCCCTGGCGATACGGAAATTATTTTCCATATTGCGGCCGAGTATCGCCACACGCCGTCCGTATTTTTGGGCAACATTGATGACCTGCTGCATACGCAGAATATTGGAAGAAAAACTGGCGATAATGATCCGGCCGCTGGTTTTTTGAAAAAGTTTGTCAAAAGTTTTGCCCACGTCGTTTTCGGAAATAGTCCAGCCTTCCTGATCGGCGTTGGTGCTGTCGCACAGCAGCAGATCCACATCGTTCAATTTACGCAGACGCGCCAGATCGGTCACTTTGCCGTCGAGCGGCTTGGCGTCCAGCTTGAAATCGCCGGTATGCACAATCCGCGCGTCCGGCGTGTCAATGATCAGGCCGACGCCTTCCGGTATAGAGTGGCAGACATCGAACGGCTCAATTTTCAGCTCGCCAAATTCATAAACCTGCCCCGCCACGATCTCGCGCGTCAGCAGGTCTTTTTTCTGCGTGCCGGAAAATTTACTGTCAGCAAAAGCCAGCGTCAGCTTTGTGCCGTACAGCGGAAAATTGAATTCGCGGTAAAGATAACCCAGCGCGCCAATATGGTCTTCGTGGCCGTGCGTCAAAAAAACCGCCTGAATTTTCGGCTTAATTTTGCGGATGTATTCAAAGCTCGGGATCACCATATTGACGCCGTACATCTCATCATCGGGAAAAGCCATGCCGCAGTCGATAATCACCGCCGAGTTGTGGCGTTCCACCACGCACATATTTTTGCCAATGCTGTCCAGCCCACCTAAAAATGTTATTTTGGTTTTGGTCATTTAT
>JAIRWS010000020.1 GCA_031268855.1 Candidatus Margulisiibacteriota bacterium
CCACTCACCTAAATTAAACAGGATCATTTCTCGATCTTTCCGCCGTTAAAGATCAAGTAAATAGAGGGTATCACAAAGAGGGTTAATAGAAAAGAGACTGCCATTCCGCCCATCACCGCCCGCCCCAGCGGCACGAGCATCTCGGAACCCTCGCCCCAGCCCAGACTCATCGGCAGCAAACCGACTATGGTGGTAATGCTCGTCATCAGCACCGGCCGCAGACGGGTCGGCGAGCCTTCCAGCACGGCCTCATAAACAGTCTTGCCACTCTGCCGCAAAATCCCGAAATAATCCACCATCACAATACCGTTATTCACCGCCACGCCGATCAAAAGAATAATGCCCAGAAACACGATCATACTGAAAGAAGTATGTGTAACAAAGAGCGCCAGTATTGCGCCCATCACCGCAAAAGGCACGGTAAACATAATCACCAGCGGATCGCGCAGGGACTCGAATTGCACCGCCATAATGCCGTACACCAAAAACAAGGCCAAGATGGCCGCCGAAAAAAGCACGCTGTTACTCTCGGCCATACTCTCGGCCTCGCCGCCGATTTCCATGCGGTAGGGGCTGGGCAATTGCAAATCCGCCAAAACTTTTTTGGCTTCTTCCGCCGCCTTGCCGGCCGAGAGTCCGCCTTCGTTATCGCCCAGCACGCGGACAACCCGCGATTGATTTTCCCGCTCGATAGACACCGGCCCGAAAGCATTGATCACTTCCGCAACCTCGCCCAGCCGGACTGTAAAACCAGACGGCGCCGTGATGAGAATGTCTTTCACCGCCGCCGCCGATTTATAGTTATCGCGGTCATAGATCACCCGAATATCAAAATCATCGCCGTAATGCACATCGTTATATAAAGAAGCCGTGCTGCCGGTCAGCGTCGTGCGGATAGTTTCACCAACCTGCTGAGCGGTCAGACCGTAATTGCCGAGTTTGGCTCGGTCTAAAATTATCTGCAGCTCCGGCCGTGAGAGATCCAAAGAAATATTAAGATTGGCCAGCCCCTGTATCCCGCTCAAACGGAGCATTACCTCGTTGGCATAATCATTCAAGCGGGAAATTTCCGGCCCAAAAATCTTGACCTCCACCGCTTCTTCGGTGGAGCCGATGCGCAGGCCGCGCAGTCTGGCTTTGCTCAAACGAATATCCGCGCCGGAATTGGCAAACGGCTGGATCAGCTCGCGTATCTTGCGGATAGACTCGTCGGTGCTGCCCTGCCGCTGGCTCTTTTCCACCAGTTGAATATTTATCCGGGCCTGATTGGAATTTTGGGCAATGCTGCCGCCAAACCAGTTGCCGCCGACGGAGGCATACAAAGTTTGTATGTCGGGATCATTCTCGGGAATCGCCTTTTCCAGATAACGCGCCAGCTCATCCGTTATGTGCAGAGCCGTACCCTGCGGATAGCGGAAAAATATATTGATGCGGCCGTCATCGATCTGCGGCAGGAACTCCGAGCCGGAAGCCTGATAGCTCATATAGGTCAGCGCACCCGCCAAAAGCAGCACGCCCGTCACCAGCCAGCGGAAACGCAGGACGGGTTTCAGAAGTTTGATGTAGCCGGCGGTCAGAACGTCGGTGATTTTCTGGCTGAAACCATTACCCTGCTGGCGGGAATATTTCGTCAGATGGGCGGTCAGCGTCGGCACCACAGTCAGCGCGGTGATCAGCGAAGCGGCGATTGCCACCGAAATGGTGATAATTAAATCCCGAAAAAGCAAAACGGCGATGCCGCTGACCATAATGAAAGGCAGCACGGAAGCCAGATTGGTCAGAGTCGAAGCCATTACCGCGCCGCCGATCTCGGCGCTGCCTTCTTCGGTGGCCGTAACTATATCTTCACGCTTGCTTTTTTGATGGCGCGTGATGTTCTCGAGCATCACAATAGAGTTGTCAAGCAGCATACCCACGCCTAGCACCAGACCGCCCAGACTGAACATATTGATATTGATTTGGAACATCGCCATAAAGAAAAACGTCACCAGCAGCGACACCGGCATAGACAGCGCCACAATAAATGTGCGGATAAAACTACCCAGAAATAAAAACACCACAATCGTGGTCAGCAGCGCGCCGTAGAGCAAAGACTCGCTGACGCTGTTGATCGAGTTTGCAATATAGTAAGACTGATCGTTTACCAGGCTGACTTTAATATCTTCGGGGATCAGGCCGTCGGCCTGCAGCTCCGCCAGTTTCTGTTTGAGGTCCGCGCAAACCTGAACAGTGTTGGCATTAGGCTGTTTGAGAAAACTCAACATCACCGAAGGAATCTGGTTGATGCGCACCATCACCCGCTGATCGCTGCTGGTGTCCGCCACCTGCGCCACTTGATTGAGGCGGATCGGCACACCCTCGCGGCTGACGATAATCACTTTGCCGATGTCTTCCAGCGTCTTGTAACGCGCCGAAAGCCGCACGGTGTATTCTTTGTCGCCGACGGTAATATAGCCGCCCGGCAGATCGATATTTTCTTCCGCCAGACGCTTGATGATCTGGTCGGTGGACAGCTCATAACGGTCGAGCAGACGCGGATTAAAAATAACTTTTATCTCGCGGATTTTGCCGCCGCTCACCGTTACCGAAGCCAGCCCCGGCACGCTGTTAAACAGCTCGGACAATTCGCGGTCAGCCCAGCGGTTCATTTCAATTTCGCCGCGTTTGTCCGAAGAAAAACCCACTTCCAGGATCGGCATCTGGGTAGGATCCATCTTGCCGACAATCGGGCGGTCGGCGTCATCCGGCAGATCGCTGACCCTGTCCATTCTGGAGCGCACGTCATTGAGCGCTTCTTCCATATTCTTGCGGTAATCAAAATAGACGTTGGTCATCGAAGCGCCTTCGCGGACAGTGGACACCACGCGGATCGCATCCTCCGCCGAAGCCACCGCCGACTCGATGCGCCGTGTAACATTGGTCTCGATCTCTTCCGGCGAAGCGCCTTCGTAATTCACCCGCACCATAATCTGCGGATAGGTGATACGCGGCAGCATATCGATAGACTGTTCGCGCAGGAAAAACACGCCCAGTCCGCAGAACAATACGGTGATGACCAGCGTGCCGATAATTCTTCTGATCGCTATTTTGCTGATATTCACAAGCTCTCCCCCAGCAGTTGTTTTAACTCAATGGCCTGCAGATTGTAGTCCAGCGTACTGTCTAGTTGGCTGATTCTGGCCTGCAGCGCCGTCTGCTCGGCGTCGAGCAATTGTTTGCTGTTGGCCGTATAGCTTTGCCCGCGTTCCTGATACAGCTGCAAACTTCTTTCCGCCCGGCCAGCATTTTGGGCAGTCAGCTCTATTTTTTTTCCGGCGCTGCGCAGCGCGGATCGAGCATCCGAATACTTGATCAACTCATTGCGGGAAAGCAATTCCGTGTTTAACAAAGTTTGTTCCTGCGCTTTAACGCTTTGCTGGACAGACTGTGGTGTCTTAAAAAAATCAAACAAAAGCATTTGCAGAGAAACGCCCCATTGCGCATAAGTTGTCTCGTCCCGCGGAAAGGTCTCGCCCCACTCCACGCCCGTATAGGCCTGCAGATTGATCTGCGGCCAGTAGGCGCTCTCCGCGGATTTTACGGCAATTTCACGCTGCCGCTCCGTCAGCCTGGCCAGCCTATGCGCATAATTATTTTCCACTTTAGCAAACACGTTTTCCGGCAGCGCCGCATTTAAAGTCGGTTCGGCGGCAAAAGTAAACTCCCGCGATTCGTCATCTCTATAAGTTGGCTTTACCGGTAGCACAGTGAGCAAATTATCCAGCAAATTGCGCGCCTGCCACCACGCCAATTCCGCATTATCCACAGTGATCTCTACGCTGCCCAGCTGTACTTCTATTTGCAGCAGTTCTTCCGGCCTTGGCGATCTGGTCTGCTCAGACAACTGCTTGGATTTATTATAGTAGGCGCGCAAATTATTCAGCGACTGCACGCTGGCCGACAAAATATCCTGCGCGTGCCACAAGCTGTAATACGCCGCCGCGACAGCGAGTGTCAATTCTTGTTTGACTTTTTCCAGCTCCAGCTCCGCCTGCTGCAATTCCAATTCAGCCAGCGCGCGGTCCTGCCAGTATTTGCCGCCGGCAAACAGCGGCTGATTGAGGACAAGCGAGGCTGTGTAATCGTCTGTCGCGGTACGCAGTCTGGTATAGCCGGCGTTCAGCCCCAGATTGGGCAGCAGCGACGCGGTCTTGACCCAGACTTTGGCGCGCGCTTCCTCGACTTTCAATTCTTGTATCCTGATGGTCTCGTTATTAGACAGAGCCGTACCGACACATTCCCGTAAAGAAAGTTCAGCAGCCGGCAGCACGGCAGAAGCAAACGCCAACAACATTAAGGATCTGAAAAGAAACCGTTTTGGCATACAGCATTATACAATCTCAAAACGAAAAAGTTCCAGACTAATCACGCTAGATCCTTCAGCCAGCGTTTAGCTGATTCTTTGACCAGACAGGCCAGAGCGATACTGACCATGGCCAGCGCGGAAGCGGTCAAGGGTTCGGGCGAAAAAAACACCGCCAGAGCCAGTGACACGCCGGGCGCGTGCCGGCAGTTTACGGCCAGCATTAAAAGTATGGCCACAAAAACAGCTCCGGCCAGACAGAAGAATAGCGGGGTCTCCGGCCAAAGATATTTCAGCCAGGCCAAAAGCAGGCCGGCCAATACGCCGCAGGCATAACCGCCAAGCAGATGGCGCGGGCTGGACTGCGGCTGCCGGGGGAAAACCGCCAGAGTAAATACCGACGAACCCAGCGACAAAACAAGCAGCTCTGAAAAAAAATAATCCGCGTGAAAAAACAACAAACCGAGCAGCGCGGCCGCGCCCAGCGGCTG
Source organism: Candidatus Margulisiibacteriota bacterium (assembly GCA_031268855.1). Lineage (NCBI taxonomy): Bacteria > Bacillati > Candidatus Margulisiibacteriota > Candidatus Margulisiibacteriota bacterium. The sequence goes on from JAIRWS010000020.1 coordinate 4,834, forward strand.
GCCTATATAATGCGGCCAATTTTTCCAGAAACTATATTTTCCGCGCACAGGCGTTCCTTTCAGGCCGGGAAATTACACAGATATTTTTCAGCCATGGTCGCGGCCACCGCGCCGTCCGCCGCGGCGGTCACCAACTGGCGCAGGTCTTTTTGCCGCGCATCACCCGCCGCGAATAGGCCCGGAATATTCGTCCGCGTGTCCTCACCCGCCGCGATATAACCGTCTTCGGTCAAGCGCACAAAATCCTTGAGCATAGCGGTGTTGGGTATCAGCCCGGCGTAAATAAACACGCCGTCGCAGGGCAGAATTTCTGTTGTTTTTGTCAGCAGGTTTTGCAGCAGCGCTCCGGTCAGCACACCGCCCTCGCCGCGTATCTCTTTGACCTGACACAGCGTCCGCAAAACGATATTCGGCGTGTCCTGCGCTCTAGCCAGAAGCACTTTGGCCGCCTGCAGATTTTTGCCGCTGTGCACGACGGTCACAGTTTTGGCAATGCCGCTTAAATACAGGGCCTCCTGCACGGCGGCGCTTTTGCCGCCAATGACCACAACATTTTTCTGTTTATAAAAAGGCCCGTCGCAGGTCGCGCAGTAAGACACGCCCCGTCCACGAAATTCCTGCTCGCCGGGCAGACCGATACGCTGCGGCAAAGCTCCGGCGGCGTAAATCACCGTCCGGCTCTGGATAATCCGGCCGCCATCCAGCGTCACGGCAAAAATATCGCCCAGCTTATTTATTTTGGCGGCGATGCCGTATTCGATTGGCACACCGATTTTTTCGACTTGCTTTTGCAGTAAATTGCCCAGTTCCAGGCCGCTGATCGAGAGCTGTGTCGGCCAATTTTCGACTAATTCCGAGGTGGTGATCACGCCGCCCGGGATCTGCGGCTCCAGCGCCAGCGTGTTCAGGCCGGCGCGCCCCGCGTAAATAGCCGCGGTCAATCCGGCCATACCGCCGCCAATGATCAGCGTGTCGAGCGTCTCGTACTGTTCAGCGGTCTGGCGTGGCTTAACTTCAGTCTGGACTTGCATAAGATTATGATAATACTTTTCTGTATAAATACGCAAATTTATGGTATATATGTCAGGCAACGCAACCATCTAAGGCTTATATTGTAGATTTATGCTTAAAAAATTTATTATCATTTCTTCTTTTATTTTGCTAATGTTCGGAGTCGCTCTGGGTGATAGTGTTCCGATAGAACTGTTTATTGAAGATACCTTAATGTATCCAGATAACAAGATCGACCTTGCACTGGTCAAGCTAACTATAGATAAAGAAATCGATAATACTATAGACATCGATTATTACATGGCAGAGTTGGATAAGATGGCGGATCTGGTTAAGAAAATGCTGCCCAAAAATCCGACCAGCATGGAAAGGCTGGATACACTAAAAAAATATTTGTATGAACCAGGAGAATGGAATGATTATAAAATATATAGTTATGACTTAGACAATCCCGAAGGGACAATATTAGCTAATAAATTGCTGCCAAACTATCTAAAAACAAGAAAAGGTGATTGTGTGTCAATGCCGATATTGTTTTTGCTTTTGGGAAAGAAAATCGGATTAAATGTGGCCTTGGCTCTAGCTCCAGCACATTGTTTCATACGATACACAGATGCTGAGTCTGGGAAAGTACTAAATATCGAAACAACCAATGGTGGATCAATAAATCGAGACGTTTGGTATATTGAAGAGTGTAATATTCCGGAAGTGTCTGTAAAAAATAAAGTCTATCTTCAGGATCTTACCAGTAAAGAAACAGTAGTAGTAATGGTAGGAGCTTTAGAGCACCACTATACCGACGAGAAAAAATATAGCAAGGTTTTAGCGTTATGTAATTTATCATTGCTGCATTGTCCGCAGTTTATCACCGCAATAACGGCCAAAGGAAATATTTATTCGCATATTTTAGATGCTGAGCTTGAAAAAAGAGGGTATACCCGGGAAAATATAAACGAAAAAATCACAGCTAAAGATGAAAAAGATCTTAATTTAATATATCGTTCCCATATTTATTGGTTTCATTTAGCAGAAAGGCTTGGCTGGAGACAGGAAACTCCAGAACAAAAAGAGAAGTATTTAAAAGGTGTAGAAGCAGAAAAAGAGTATCAAAAACAATTATTAAAAAACAAACAATATAGTTCATTATATCGTATGCCTTATACTGCCAGGTTTATTGGCAGAGACAAAGTTACACTGGAAGACGATCCAGCTAATTATTTTGGCGCTAATCCGTATGTGTTTGTGAATAATAATCCGATGAGATATACAGACCCGGATGGGAGAATCATTTTTGTAGGAGACGATACAGATCGATTTCTTAATAGATATGGTATTAAGACTGATAGCGTTATGCGGTATGAGAAATCTATTAAATATATAGGGCAATCTGAAGCAGGAAGAAATTTAGTAAACCGTCTTGAAAATTCAGAACAAGCTTTTTATATAAAATTTAATGATAAAAATGACCTGTCGTATAACTCTAAAATACAAACGATAAATTATGATCCCAATAGTGGATTAAAAACTAATTTGAATCGCGGTATACAAAGTCCTGCACTTGGATTAGCTCACGAAATGGGACATGCTGTACAACATTTAGATAATAATCTTAGTAATAGGAGTGTATATAGTATTGAAAATGAAAATTTACGTAAAGTAGAAACACCCATAGCAATAGATTTGAAAGAACCCGTCAGATTAAATTACGATGATCATTTAGGTACAGTTAGCGTGGCTGATCCTACATACTCAATAATTGCCCCTTTAAAAGATTAAACGATGCGACATTTACTAATAATTTGTATATTATTAGTGGCTAACTTATGTTCTCATAGTGAACCACTAAAAAAGATGTATACTGTAAAAGGATATTATATACCAAATTATATACTTACAAGGTATCCTTATTCTTGTAATGATGTAAAGAGAAACAGGTATGTGTATTATGAAAAGAGAATTACTCAAGAAGAACTAGGAAATATTCAATCGAATTTGGGCAGATTAGAATTAATAGAAAAAAATATGGCTATCAATAATTATCGTCAAGTAATTGAAATAATTGCTGGGGATAAATGTATCTTGACTATATGTTTTGATGCAGATGCTGTTATTTCTGTAAATGATAGGTTTTATCTTTATGATGACGAAGTATATAATTACTTCTTTTTAGACTATAATGAAAAATGATATAGTAAGAGGTAATATATCTTTATTTACCTCGGCTATATGTTTGCCGCATTAATTCATATAACATATATAAACCCTATATAAAAAATAAACTTTCTGTATAAATACGCAAATTTATGATATATATACTCTAGGTATGCGTGTTTATGCTGGCTAAACTTGTAAAATACAAAGAACGTTTTGAGGCCGTGGTTCATCAGGCAGCGCAGGCTGATCTGGATAGGATTTTTCGTAGCGCCCAAACCGGCCAATCTTTTCAAGACTATCTAAAAGAATTATGGCAGGAAGAAACTGATTTAGAGTTTTATGTCATGCTTGGAAAAATCACCGGCAAACCGCTCACCGAAGAAACCCGTTATCTCTATGAGGAAGCTGAGGTGCTGGCGCTGCTGGAAAAACACGGTCTGGCGGATGTTTTTGATAAACTTTTTATCCGCCGTTACAAAGGCTACTGCTGGATACGCTCGCAGGCTGTTCATCCTGAGCCGCTGGAAAAAATCGTCGCCGCTCTGGTCAAACATTATCGGGAAAATAACAGCGTTGATAAATTGCTGAAAGCCAGCCGCGTCCTAAAACTGCTGGACGAAAAATCGGTCAACGCCGCGATCAAAACAGCCAGAAAACAACTGACCGCGCGCAAAAGAGCGCTCATCAATACTTTTATTATACGCTGTCAGCAGGCCAGGATCGAACTGCCGGAGTCTATCTTCGGCGCCGGCCGGCTGGCCGCGGACGAAGAGCCCGGTGAGGAAACGCTGGATTTTTTGCAAACGCTGATCCGGCTCTATAATGAAAAAGATTCCATAATACTTCTCAATCCTCACGGCAGACAAATACTCATCAACAATGCTGTTTTTTACGAAAACTCCTGGCCGACCGAACATTTGCTCGAGGCTTTTCCCGTGCTAAAAATTCCAGCTGTTGCCTTTTTTTCCCAATATAAAGTTAATTTTTCCAAATACAATCTTCACAAAAACTCGCAGACTTTTGATCTGTTTTTTGAACGGATCAGCCCGACTCATGCCGTGCCCAAATTAAATACCAGCAACACAGAAAAAATTCTTTTGCGCTGCTTCGACAGAGGCACGCGCCAAAACTTTATCAGCCTGCTGCACGATATGCAGGAAATGCGCCGCGCCGAGCTCAAACGCCGCGGCGCGCGGCAGAGCAAAGCGCTGAAAAATACCCTGAGCTATTTTCTGCCGAAAATTTTGTCCGAAAAATTAATGTTCCTTTTGCACGCCGGAGAAAAATACAGCGAGTGGCTGCAGGAGGCGCCGGAATACGACGACAAACTGCGGCAATGGCTGTCCGCGGAAAACCTGCCGGACAAACTCCAGAATTACTGGGAAATGCTCAGCCTTAGAGAAATTTATCATTATTATTTTCGTTACCCGGACACCAACGCGCCTCTACCCTGGGACGAACAGCTCATACGCAGTTTTATTCAAGAAAGTTTTACCCAGCAGCAACCTTTGGAAAATATTATGACCATCTATGACAAACACAAATTTAACAGCAAAAACGCTAATGCGCTCTTTGCCCTTTATGCTTTTTTCAGCAATCCCGCAGGCTTTGCGGACTATCAAACCCAGCTAATGCAGCAGCGTGATGAGCATAATAAAATCGGCCGGCTGCCGCCCGGGACGACGCCTCAGCCATAATGCGCTAAAATCCCTTCATGGCGGAAACGCAGCGTCTTGTTTTTGCTTTGTTATCATAATTATGATAAAATAATGACTATAATAAATCTGGTTGAAAAGGAGTTAACCGCTATGCCGCAAATCCGTCCTGTGTCCGATCTGCGCAATCATTTTGCCGAAATTTCTGAAACAGTGCATAAGAACGGCCTGCCGTTATTTTTGACCAAAAATGGACATGGTGACATGGTGGTCATGAGCATGGATACTTATGAAAATAAGTTCTTTGCAGCAGAAATATATCTAAAACTCAAAGAGGCGGAAATAGAGGCTAAATCCAGTAAAAAACGGCTTTCCCACGCGGAAGTATTTTCTGCTTTGCGCCAAAAACTAACTCAGCTTAAAAATGTTTAAAATCCGCTATTTACCGTTAGCTCATCAGGATTTAGAAGACACCTTAGATTATTTCGCCCGAATCCTACAATCCGCGCAAGCAGCGGAAAGTTTTTTAAATACTGTCGAAAAAACGATCCAACTTTTGAAAAACTTTCCTTTTTGCCATAAATATTTCCAGCATTTTACGCTACAATAACCGCCTATGCGTCAGCGTCTCGATAAATGGCTCAGCCAAAAACACGGTGTCAGCCGCGCGCAGGCCGCAAGCCTGATCGACCGCGGTCTGGTTATCTGGCCAGCGGCGGAGAAAAAATTAAAAAATTCGCTGCCTTTGACCGCTGAGGAATTCGCGCGGTGCCAGGTCTCTCTGCCGCCGGCCAAGAAAACAGATCTGCAGGCGCAAAATATTCCGCTCAAAATAATTTACGAAGACCAAGACTTGATCGTGGTGCATAAGCCGGCAGGTCTGGTCGTGCATCCGGCCTGCGGCAATCCCGCCAATACGCTGGTCAATGCCCTGCTGTATCATTGCCGCGGTCTGTCTGGCCTCAACGGCCAGGAAAGGCCGGGCATCGTGCACCGTCTCGACAAAGACACCGAGGGTCTGCTCGTCGCCGCCAAGCATGACGCGGCGCATAAATTTTTAAGCCGGCAGTTTGAGAAACACACGATCACCCGCAAATATTTGGCTCTGGCCGCCGGCAATATCGTCAAGGACTACGGCGTGATCTCCGGCAATTTGGCGCGCAGCCAGCAGGATCGAAAAAAAATCGCCGTGGTTTCCAGCGGCGGCAAAAGAGCGGTGACGCATTACAATGTCCTCAAACGCTTTAACAGCATGACGCTTATCGAGGCCGGGCTGGAAACCGGCCGCACGCATCAGATCCGCGCCCATCTGGCTTACATCGGCCATCCGCTGATCGGCGATCCAGTGTATAATGCCGACTATCGGAAAAAAAACACGCGGCAATGTTTGATCGCTTATAAATTAGGATTTATTCATCCCCGCAGTAAAAAATATTTGGAGTTCAACGCGGAGCTGCCGGTCTGGGCTAAGCAGTGATTCTTCCGCTGGCAAATACATTTACCCTTTCCTTGACAAGTTGTCGCCAAGGTGAGACAATATCACTGTGCCAATCGAAATACAAACAACCGAAACTTTTAAAAATTGGGTAAAAAGCATCCGGGATATAAAAACACAGTCGGTTATTGGCGTGCATCTGGAGCGGGCAGCCTTAGGCAATTTAGGAAAAATTAAAAGCGTTGGCGGCAATATATACGAGAAAAAAATTTATTTTGGCTCTGGTTATAGATTGTACTTTATCAAGAAAGGAGACCGTATCATACTTCTTTTGTGCGGAGGCGCTAAATCGACACAACAAAAAGACATTAAATTGGCGCAAAAAATTGCAAAGGAGTTGTTGTAAAATGGTTAAAGTTAGCAAATGGGATTTTGCGGAATTCTTGAAAACCGAAGCAGACATAAAAGTTTATTTGGAAACCGCTTTTGCAGACGGTGATCCGGCGGTTATTTCCGCCGCGCTGGGCACAGCAGCCAGAGCGCGCGGAATGAGTAAAATCGCTAAAAAATCTGGAATAAACAGGACAAGTCTTTATAGGGCTTTAAATAAAGACAAGAAGCCGTATTTTGAAACTATCTCCAGCGTAATCCATTCTCTTGGTTATAAATTAGCTCTAGCGCCGCAATGATCCGCTATGCGCATTTTCTGATATAGATCAGGGTATAGCACGCCGGTTCCACATTGAACGCCGCGCCGCCGCCGGTAACGCCCGCGTTTCCCTCAATGCTGTGCTTGTGCGAACCGTTCTCGCTAAAATCACCGGAAACAGTGTGGGTGTGCGCCCCACCGGAAATAGAGGTCTCGACAGTGTGCGTATGCGCGCCAGCGTCTTTGGTATAAGAATCGTCGTGAAAGCTGGCATCCGTGTCCGCCGCGCCATTGCCTTGTGTGCCGCTATGATTATTATCATCACCGCCGGTGACCGGAAAATAGTGATAATGCGAACCACCGGAATCTAATGTGCCGCTAACAGTATGATCATGCGCGCCAGCTTCCGTAGTAGTCAAATTACTTACCACATGGATATGGGCGGTTGCCGTGTCCAAAACAACGCCTGTAACGTTATGGTTGTGGCGGGGCAAATTATTCGCAGTCAAACGCGCGTTGCCGCCGCCAGTCACGCCTCTCGACGCAGGCGCGCCGCCACGCACAAATTTATTTCTTAAATCCGGCGTGCCATGCGTGCCATCACAGAGATACCAGCCCCGCAGCGTCACATTATCTACCCAGCCGGAGCCGTCATACATTAAAAGCATTCCCACCGGAAAAAAAGTGAGATTGAATATGTCATCTCGAAGAATTCTCTCGCCTCTCCTGACAGTCATAGCTCCTCCTTAAATTTACGCTCGCTCCGCCGCCACTAAGCGCATCTCTTAATATAGATCAGCGTATAGTAAGCTGGCATCACCTCAAATGGCTCGCCGCCGCCGACATAATCTACCGTTCCGCCGGAAGTAGTGTGCGTGTGTCCGCCACCGGAATCGGTATTGCCTGAAACAGTGTGGGTGTGCGCCCCGCCGTAAGACACCGAGCCGGAAACAGTGTGCGTATGCGCGCCAGCGTCTCTGGTATAAGAATCGTCGTGAAAGCCGGCATCCGTGTCCGCCGCGCCATTGCCTTGTGTGCCGCTATGATTATTATCATCACCGCCGGTGACCGGAAAATAGTGGTTGTGTTCGCCGGCGAGAGATGAGGTCGCGGAAAAGCCGTGCGTGTGATCCTCTTTTTCGCTGACCGTCATACCGGAGCCCGTATGAGTATGGGCTCCTCCGGAATCGACGCTCAAGCCAGTTAAACCATGTCCGTGACTGGGCATATTTTGCACGGTCAAAGTTACTTTGCCGTCACCGCCAGCGGCGCAGGACGTTCCGCCGCGCACAAATTTATTTATTAAATCCGGCGTGGTGGTTTTTTTGCCGTCAGGCAGGGTTTTTTCCTGACCGTCACAGAGATACCAGCCCTGCAGCGTCACATTATCCGTCCAGCCGCCGCCGTCATATATGAGAATTGTGCCCAGCGGAAAAAAGGTCAAATTTAGCATATCCGCCGCGCGTATTTCCTCGCCCGCGGCTATCCTGGCGTGCCATATTCTGCCCATAACTCCCCCTTTGTTATATTTATTACAGAATGTAATTATACATTCCATGTATATAATATAACACAAATAATATATTGTCAATCATTCTATGTACCTAATTATTCTTTTGCCAAAATACCGTTAGTATTCTCCCAAGGAAATAAAGGAGTCGCATGTCCGGCGTCAATGAACTCAAGCTGCACCTGGCCAAAAGGCTCAAAGAACTGCGGCTCAAGGTCGGCCTCAGCATCGAGGCTCTGGCTAACCAGCTGGGGATAGGCTTCCCCAACTATCTGTATCTGGAAAAAGGCACCAAGGGCTGCCCCAAACTGGAAACCCTGCTTAAACTGGCCGATTTTTACGGTGTCGATCTGGTTTATTTTTTTCAGGATTTTGCCGTGCCGCAGAAAAAACTGGCGCCGCTCAAAGGCCGGATCGCCACCCATAAAATGCTGGCCGAGTTTCAGAAATTAAGCGCTGACCAGCAGGAGCTACACCTGCATTTGCTGAAAAGTTTCAATCGAAAAAAAAGTGTATAATGCCGCCGGCATGTACAAAAAAATAATTTTGCTGCTCGGCCTATGGGGCAGCCTTTGCGCCGCGGAGATCGGACAGTTCACCAGGCTGTCCGGCGAGGCTGCTATCTCGCGCAACCGCGAGCCATATTTTCAGCCGGTCACGGCCAGCCGCGTTTACGCCGACGACAGCATCACGCTGGGCGAATTATCTTTTGCCATCATCGAAACGCCGCAAAATATCTGGCAGATCACCGGGCCGGCTAAGTTTACCGTTAATTCCGCGGACGATTTTGCCGCGGAATACGGCGCTCTGGATTTCCAATTAAAACCGCCGCGGGAAAAAAATGTCCTGCTGGCTGTCACCGAAACAATAGTTTTCCCCGGGCTGGGACACTGGTATTTAGAAGATTATGTCAAAGCCCTGCCGCTGCTGGGCGTGAGCAGCCTGATGCTCCTCGGCATTTATACCGCCAATCCAGAACTAAGCTCCGCGCCGGAAAAAACATCCGAGCTGCGCCAAAATTATCTGCAAATCTATCTGGTCTACACACTGGTCTCGGCGCTCGACGCCTGGTCGGAAGCCGGCGCGCTCAACCGCCGTCTGGCCGAAAACCGTAAGCTGCTGGAGGAACAATGAGGAATAAAATGAAACTCTGCATCGACGCCGGCAACACTTCTATCACGTTTGGTTTTTTTGCCAATGACGTTTTAGTCCGAAAATTCGCCCTGCCCACGGCCGCTTACCGCAAATTCCGTCTGCGGCAAAAGATCGACCGCGTTGTTTACGCTTCGGTCGTACCCCGCCTGGACGGGTATTTCGCCCGTTATTTCCGCCGTCTGGATTTCACGCGCCTCACTTACCAGCACATCAAAAATATCCGCATCGCCCTGTTGAAAAAATCCGAGATTGGCATTGACCGGCTGGTCAATACTTCCGGCGCGGCGGTGTTTTACGGCGATCCGCTGGTCATCATTGACCTCGGTACCGCGACGACTTTTTGCGTCCTGTCCCGCAATGTTTACCGCGGCGGACTGATCTGCCCAGGCATCAATCTGACCCGTTTGGTCTTGCACGAAAAAACCGCCAAGCTCCCGCTGATCGAATTGAAACACAAACCGCCGCGGCTGATCGGCAATTCCACGCGCCGGGCAATGCAGGCGGGGATCTATTACGGTTATGCCGCGCTTATCAACGGCCTCGTGACCGCGTTGAAAAAAGAAGTTCCGCGCGCCAAAATTATCGCCACCGGCGGCTATGCGGAATTACTGGCGCCGGATATCCACGCCGATATTATCGACACAGATCTGACGCTGAAGAGCTTGAATTTATACTAGTTCAACCCGAAGGTTATCACGATCGGAAAATCACCGATCGCCAGATCGTATTTGAAACTGATCTTTCTGATGCTGCGGTCTTTCAAAACCGTGTTTAGCATATGCTCTATCTGCTGTGTTTTTTCTGAACCCACAAAAATCCCCCCATTGATAATCATGCGGATTATGGCAAGTTTTAGGCCAATTTTTGCTGGCGATTTCGGCCAAAACTGTATAAAATTGAGCTGAAATGCCGGCTTTGTTCGTCAAAATTGCTCTTTTTTTACTCTCAGGCGCGGTCTTTGCGCTGGGGCTGCACAAAGAAGTGCAAAAAAATCTTTCGCTGGTTTATTCCATCAATGTCACCGCCCGGCAGACGCGGCAATACATTCAAAAAATGCTGACCTATATACTTGAAACACTGGCGATAAAATTTATGCCGCCGCGGCTGTTTGCCAAAATTATTTCAGACCGGGGCCTAGCGCCGCTGCACGAGGCTTTGAGCTACGGGCGCGGCGTGATCCTGCTCGTCATGCACGCCGGCAATTGGGAGCTTTTCGGCTGCGCGCTGGGACGTTTCGGCTACCGCGCGGCCGCGGTGGTCAACAATCCCCGCCGCGACAAATTTATCGCTTACATTGACAAAAACCGCGTCAAATGCGGTTTGGAAATCATCGACATCAATACGCAAAATATGTACCGCGCCTGCTTTCGGGCTTTTGCGCAAAACAAGATCGTGCTGATCGCCGCGGACACCGGCGCGACAGACAGCGACAAAAATATTACCCTGCGCGTGCTGGACAAAGACCTGCCGGTGGCGACTGGCTGGGCGACTATGGCTCTGCGCGCGCGGCCGCTCGTCCTGCCTATTTTTAATTACTCGGAAAAAGGCCAGCACGGGTATGTTTTTGGCCAATTGCTAGACCCCGCCAACTACGCTGACGAAAAGGCTCTGCTGACCGTGGCGCTGGCTTTTTACGCCGCACAATTGCGCGCGCGGCCGTTCGAGTGGTTTTTGCCGGTATCCAGCAGCGAGGTCAGGAAAACGTTCGGATAACAGTTTTCTCCTTACTTTACGATTATTTACTTCTAACTTATTACTATTTTAGCGAATAATTTTTGGCTCAAATAAGCCATTTTTTACCAATCTTACTCCTTATTCTTCTCCTTCTTTCTCCTAATTATTTTTTGTCCATTTAGGATATTTATAACTACCTATATTTTTAATCCTTCCAGCGGCTTTCAATTTATAAATTAGATTATCTATTTTTTTGTACCTCTGTTTATCGGTCAATTTATCTGATAGTTTATCTCCAAGCAAACTGTTAATATCTTTTCTGTTAACGCTGCCATGTTGTTCTATCATTATCATAATTAAGTCTTGATAGTATTTATTATTCAGGGCTTTATGTTTAGTATATTCCGCCTTTTGGTTTGTTAATTGAGCGACTTTAGCTCCAACAAAATAATTTGGTTTTCTTCCTTCTATAAGTTTTTCTTTTTTTAACCATTTGGCTATATCATCTGGGATAGGTATTCCGCGCTGCACGCGGTCTAAGGCCAAGACTTGCTCCAGGGAGAGGTCGCTACGCTGGATTAACAAATTAGAATAATTGGGATCGATTTCCTTGCCATAAATCTGCAAAATAACTTTCTGCGGATTGGCTAAAATATTATATTCTGGCAGGGGAAAATAACGGGTGCGTTGTGAAACGCACATACGATTAATGCCAAATCCCATAGTGTCTATCATGCCTAAATTAACCATCGCCCCAACTAAAAAAGGATTTCTATAACTGCTTGGCGTTCTTTTTCCCAGCAAATATTCTTCCGGCGTACCTTCAAAAAAAGTGCCGGCATTATCAAAAATCAACTTATCCGCCTGTTCCGTCAAAACAATCCGCGAGCGCAAGCTATAATCTTGATGGGCAATGCAATTATGCAAAGCCTCTAAAATAGTCTTGGGGTCATATTTGTCCACTGTAGTCGCCAGCAACTCATGCGTGGGGAAAAATTTTTGTTTTACATTGCGGATGCGCTCTTTCACTTTTTCCGTATTCAGTAAAAACGGCGGGCCAAAATGGTCATAAGCTTTTTCTTCTAAAGTGTCCAGTTTCCAGGTGATTTCGGCTATGGCTGGAGACAAATAATGCGCCGCTTCCGGCTTACCCAACAATAACAGTGCGGCATTAGTAATCTTGCCATTGATTGTCAGCTTGGCTTTATCCAAAAATTTTTCTCCAGACAAATTCTCCACAGCTAAGCCGTAATGGCGTTCCCGGAATTTTTCCCTAGCCACGTTTAAGGCTTGTTCATCTAAATCATGTAGACACGCCGCATTTATTATCTTCGCACTCCAATCTTCTTGAGAATTATAAATTTTACGCATTAAATCAGTATGTCCTTTGAGCTTGGTAAGATGACTGCCTATACGTACATAAGTTTCGTTGAAAAAAAAGATTGGTTCGCTTTTAGCCGGAGCAATACGCAGTAAAACTATAGGTTTTTGCTCACATTTAAATTCAAACACATCAAAATTAATCTTCGGATGCAAGTATTGACGCAGCCATAATTCTAAACCCTAATTGCCTTGTTTCGCTTTAGAAAAACGAAAGTTTGTGCCTATAATCCTATGGGTAATATCTTCCACTCCCCAGACCAAATATCCGTATTCTTTATTGGTCAGAGTTGCCCCATTGCTTAACGCGCTTATATATTCGCCTATTTTATGATTGTTTGTCGCGCCATTCAGCTTAAACTCTAGCCATTGTGTTTCCTGCGGTTCGGCGCACAATTTCAACAATAAACTTTGTAATTCCTCTTCGTCCATACTACACCCGTTATATTTTAGGCTTTTTCACTAAAAAAAGTAATACTGACTGACGTTCTCATGCCGCCAACTACGCTGACGAAAAGGCTCTGCTGATCGCGGCGCTGGCTTTTTACGCCGCACAACTGCGCGCGCGGCCGTTCGAGTGGTTTTTGCCGGTATCCAGCAGCGAGGTCAGGAAAACTTTTAAGAGTATAAATTAAACTAACACTCTTGTAACACTACGAAGTCGTGCTATAATATTATTAGCGTTTGAGAGGCGCGTCTGGCGGTTGCTATTGGCTTCAACCTTTCGCACTATGCTCTCAAACGCCTCAATTCCATTTAATTCTAAAGTATATATGCGATGTCCGAAGTAATCTTTCAGGCTAACACCGCTTTCTTTGATCAATAGATTTACATACCCTATTTTTCCATCTGCAAATTTCATAGGTACAATAAATTTCTTTATTCTCACACCTGGTTGATTGTTTCTGTCCGTTCTATTTTCTATCTGTAATGAGTGTTTCCACAAATTAACAATATTCTTTATTGCCGCATTATGCTGCCCAACAGAAAATCCATTACTTATACTTCTATCAACAGATTTATTACTGATCAGCTTGTTTTTCTGAGATGTGTTTATTTGAGCGACAATTCCAGTATCATCATTTTTTAAGTTTTGACCGGCAAGCGTTCCTAAATATTCTTTCGCTTCTTTTTGAGTTACATCATTTTTCGCAGTTAAATCGTTTATTGCTTGTGTGCGTTGCGCTTGTGTCATTTCGGAAAATATATCACTATCAGTAGTATTTGTCCTTTGATACTTTTCTGTCCCTAATTCGGTTCGAGTGGTTTTTGCCGGTATCCAGCAGCGAGGTCAGGAAAAGTTTCGGACAGTAAACGGTAATTTCTTTTAGCTTTTGAGAAAATCTACTTTTTGTTTGCTCGGCAATCGGAAAGAAAACGTTGTTTTATTTTCAAAATTTGAGACCGCAAAATCACCCAAACCGATTATATCCATACCGATCAATACATCGCAGCCCATTGGCTCCCCTTGTAATACCGGAATCCTTTGTATTATTGTTTTGTTTGGCAAAAATACATCTACGTAATGGCAATAAGCGTCCATTTTCCCTGACGGCGTAAAAACTTCTCTAATATTAACGGGGCGTAATTTCAAAAGATCGACAACTTTCTGGGTGATCATCGTGTTTGTTGCGCCGGTATCCCATAATGCCATAAATATAAAATTTTGATTTTCATCACCAGGGCGCGCAATAACAATATTGTTTTTCAGTGTTCTGGATAATGTTGGGTACGAATTTGTGAAAGAACGATACTCCATTACGCCATTACTACCTTATGCGGAAAATAAACATTTCCCGCCGCAAAATAGGCCGCGTCCTCGCCCGGATTTACGCAGTGTTGAATAATGAAACTGCCCACTTCCGCAATTTTAATAGTCTCATTATAGGCTTCGTCAAAGGTACTGTACGTATTCAGTACCTGCTGGTCTTTAATTACAACATACTGGTTATAATGGTCTTTAATAAGATCAGCAAGATGTTCTTTAAAAAATTTATAATTTTCACTTGCTATATCCATATTTAGTTATACTACCACGAAATTACATTATTACAAGCGGCACAGCTTCACAAATAACGCCGGATGTGCTATATTTCAAGCCTTTTTTGGAGGAAAAAATGAGTTATAAATGCGCCATTTGCGGCAAACAGGTCATCACGGGCAACAAAGTGTCACATTCCAAGCGTCACACGCG
>JAIRWS010000021.1 GCA_031268855.1 Candidatus Margulisiibacteriota bacterium
TTAACCGCAAAAGCTCTGGCACGGTTAACTTACAATCTTTCTGTTCGCCTCCAGCGTACTACACCGTGATTTACCAAACCCCCTCAGTCTACAGGCTATGCGCTTTTGTTGCTTTCTACCGAGCGCAACCAAAGTGGATCGAAAGGAGTGGAACTCGTCCACCATAACGCCTCTCCTGTTGTGCCAAACATCTTTCCCGCCGCGCCAGGAATACTCACCGCGCTGATTTCTTTACAATTCACCTTCCCTTGCTCATAACGTCGCGTACTTTACTGGTTTTCTCCCCTTTACAAGGGGAGATGTCTTAAATTTGCTTGCTCCAAGCAAATTTTAGACAGTGGGGTGTCCGCGCCAGCAGACATAACAACGCTGAACGCTGATCGAACGCCAAAATATCCGCTCTGCAAAATATTCACCGCGCTTAACGTTTTACCGCTTCAACCCCCTACTCGTTCATAAGCAACTCTTTCGTATTAAAATCCACATACAGTTTTCCGCTATCACCATCACTCAAGCCAAATCGCCGCGCCAGTTCCCGCCAGAAACTGTTTTGCAAATACTCCGCGTCCGCAGACGCAAAGATCGCTTCACGGAAAAATTTATCTCTGGCCTGAAGCGGAGCGTATGCCGGCACGGCGCCGGGGCGCATAGCTTGGCGTGCGCAAAGGACTTTATTGCTGGCGACTTCCAGATCGCGGATGTCGTCTTTGGTCAGCAGGGCAAGAGTTCTCATATCTATGTCCCTGCCGCGCGGTTGGCTTTAGTGTCTTTGGTATTGCCCGCTGGATTTGGCTCATATCTGCTCGTCTCCGCGCAGCCGTTGTAGCAGCTGCTGACGCAGCCGTCATAGCAATTGTTCAGGCAATTTGTACTGCAATCTGACTTACAGACCTCATCGCATAGTTGAGAACAGCCGATAACGCAATTGCCGCCGCAATTATTGGCGGAACACGCCGCGCTGCATCCGCCATCACATGCGTTGCCGCAGCCGATCGAACAGACCCCGCCGCACTCGCCATTACATGCGCCGCCGCAGGCAATTTGACAGTCCGTGCTACACCCACCAGCACATGCGTCGCCGCAGTCTTTCGAACAGGCCGCGCTACACCCGCCAGCACAATCGCTACCGCAGTCAATTGAACAGGCCTCACTGCACCCGCCAGCGCATGCGTCGCCGCAGTCAAGTGAACAGGCCGCTCTACACCCGCCACTACATGCGCCACCGCAGCCGCTCTCACAGGCAGCGCCACAACCGCCATCGCAAGCGTTATTACATCCTATAGTACATCTACCGCTACATTGATTACAATTCCCTCTACAGCCATTTCCACATGAATTTTCACAATCTTCACAATGAAACGCTATCCCATCATTTCTCCCGCTGCCTCCACATATACCATTACACTCCCCAGAACAGGTGGTAGCACAATAATTGCTTCCACAATTTCCTGCACAACTTGTTCCACAACCACTACCACAAGCGTTGCCGCAGCCGTCAGCACAGGCATTGCCGCAGTTAACTCTACAAGCCACACTACAGCCGCCAGCACAGGCATTACCGCAGCCAACTTTACAGGCCGTGCTACAGCCGCCAGCACAAGCGTTGCCGCAGCCAACTTTACAAGCCACACTCCAGCCGCCAGCACAGGCATTGCCGCAGTCAAGTTTACAGGCCGCGCCGCAGCCGCCAGCACAGGCATTGCCGCAGCCAACTTTACAGGCCGCGCCGCAGCCGCCAGCACACTTACTACCACAGCCGACGGCACAACTCGAGCTGCAGCCGCCATCACAGGCGGCGCCGCAATCGAGCACGCACACATTAGCCGCGCAGCCAGTGCCGCATTCTCTGCCGCATGTTGAGCTGCAACCTCCGCTGCATCGCGCATTATTCAGGCTGTCATCGACAACTTGCCTGACTTCTTCGAGATGGCTGGCTCTGAGTTTCGTGGACAGAGCAGTTATATTCTCGCCCCAGGGGAAAGTATTGCTGCCGTTATAATTAACCAGCCCCTGCGTGGCTGTCCGCAAATTAGTGAGCTGACTTGCTTCTATACGGGATTTTTCGGCTTCAACAGCGATCAGTGTGGTTTGTGTCACGCCGCGGCGCGTCTGTTCTTTTTTGAGATTGGCCAGAGTCTGATTATAATCCGCCGCGTAAGCCTCTTTGTTGGATAAATAGTTTTTTTGTTTCTTTTCAGCCGTGTCCGCCAGCCCCACATTGGTTGTCGGTGTTGCGCCCGCCCCTGTCAACGGTTCCTCTGCCGTACTGTCCGGTGTCCGGTATTTGTAACGCGCCATAAACATACCCCCTTGTTTGTTATATCAGCAAATAGCCAATACTGATATTATAGTGTCTATTTGCTAATAGTCAAGTCATTGGCTATAAGTATATATACAATCGCATGGGCTTAAAGCAAATATTCATTGCTAATTTACGTAGAATTCGCAGGGCATCCGGTCTATCTCAAATGCAATTAGCCTTTCATTGCAATACCGCGCCCAGCTATATCGGCGAGATCGAGATCGGCCGCCGCTTCCCCTCAATAGAGATGATCGAAAAGATCGCCGCGGCGCTGCAAATCCAGCCGCAGCTGCTTTTTGCGGATCAGCCGTATGTGCCGCGTCACAAAACAGCGCGGGATTTTTCGTTTTTGCCGGAAACGCTTAAAAAAGATTTGCTCAAAAAAGTGACCGTCGCCACACAGAAAGTTTTGCAAAAATATTAGAAAACCCTACCGCAGTCCGGCAGGCCAAGACAGCGCCGTTTTGTTTGTGCTCTATTCGTAATGCGACCACATTCTGATAACACGGACATAATGCTCTTTTGTATGCACGGAATAAACTAACCGATGTTTTAAATTTATTCTCCGCGAATACGCTCCGTCAAGATTACCACTCAGCTTCTCATAAGGCGGCGGACTTTGAAATGGGTTGGCACGCAAGACATCAAGTAATTTCTGTCCGCCGCCTTTCAATCCTGCCCTGCTAAGATACTGCGCGTCTTTGAGCGCCTGCTTGGTGAAAAGCAGTTCCCAGACAGCAGTTTCTACCATTTGAGCTTGCTCTCTTTAAAAAGTTTTTTCTTGGGCGTGCTCAATCCTTTAATTATCGACTGTTCCATTTGCGGAATATTTTGCAGATAGTCCGTGTCATTTTGGGCAATCGGTTCAAATGGAATTTTTCCGTAGTTGACCACCTGGTGGTAAAACAAATTCGTCGCCGAAGCCACAGATAATCCAATATTTTCAAATATCTTTTGCGCTTTTTCTTTAACTGTATCGTCAACTCTGACACTGATTGTAGCCATTTTGCGCTCCTTTTACTATAATTATGTATGAATATTGTAACACATTTACTGCAAATATGCCAGCTATTTGTAAAGCCCCTGCGCTTCAACCATATTTACCGCAGTCCGGCCCGCAAACGCTCTTCTTTGAGTTTTTCTTCCTTCGATTTTTCTTCCATAGTCCGAAAATATTTCGCCGTGGAAATTTCGTCCAAAAATTTGGTGGCCTCGCGGTCCATTAAACGTTTCCAGGCCTGCTTTTTGTGCTCGCGGTCTTTTTCCAAAATCTTGCGGTCTTTCATGGATTTCACCAGACGCTCGCGCTGTTCTTCTTTGCGCTGATCGGCCTCTTTGGTTTTGTTTTCCTGTTCATTTACGTCGATCTTATATTTTTTGAGAAAATTTTGGCGGTGCATAATGCTGGCAAAATTAATATTGCCCTGCAGACCGCTTTTCAGCGTGCGCTGCTGCTGCATTTCATAATCCTTCATTTTCTTTTCACGTTCTAATTCTTCCAAATATTTGCGCTGGGCTTCGGCAAATTTTTCTTTTTCTAATTTCTCGTAAATCTCGCGGACTTTTAAAACTGTCCGGAGATTATATTGAAACTTATTGGATTTTTTTGCTTTTTTCATAGCGGCCCCCGCAGATTTTACGCAAAAATATTTTCCAGCCGCGCCACGGTTTCATCAAAATCAAATTTTTCATCCGTGGCCTGGCATAAAAATTCATTCACCGCGTCGATCTTTTCGATCGCGTTGTCGATCTTTGGATTGCTGCCTTTGACATAGGCGCCGATATTGATGAGATCCTCGGCTTCGGTGTAACGCGCCAGCACCTCGCGCAGCTTGCCAGCGGCGGCTTTATGCTCCGGCGTGCAGATTTCCGACATCAGCCGGCTGACGCTCGGGCCGATCTCAATGCAGGGATAATGATTTTTAGCGGCCAGATCGCGCGAGAGGACAACGTGGCCGTCCAGCACGCTACGCGCGCAGTCCGCAATCGGCTCATCCATGTCGCCGCCGTCCACCAGCACAGTGTAAATCGCCGTGATCGAACCCTTTTCCGAAGTGCCGGCACGCTCCATCAGGCGCGGGATCATCGCAAATACCGACGGCGTGTAGCCCTTGGTGGTAGGCGGCTCGCCGACAGCCAGGCCGATCTCACGCTGCGCCATGGCAAAACGCGTCACAGAGTCCATCATGAATAGAACTTTTTTGCCCTGATCGCGGAAATACTCGGCGATCGCGGTGCCGGCCATCGCGCCCTTTAAGCGGATCATCGGCGGCTGATCCGAGGTCGCGCAGACCACCACAGATTTGCGCAAACCCTCTTCACCCAGCGACTGCTCAATAAAATCGCGCACTTCGCGGCCGCGCTCGCCAACCAGCGCGATCACGTTGATATCCGCTTCCGTGCCACGCGCCAGCATACCCATCAGCGTTGATTTGCCCACGCCAGAGCCGGCAAAAATACCGATACGCTGTCCCTGGCCGAGCGTCAACAAACCGTCAAAAGCTTTGACGCTGGTCGCCAAATAATCTTTGATGCGCGGCCGTTTGGTCGCGTCCGGTGGATCATGGTCAAATGGGTAAAACATGTCCGTCACAATCGCGCCTTTGCCGTCCATCGGCCGACCCAGACCGTCCAGCACGCGCCCCAGCAGTTGATTGCCCACGCCGACGCGCAGCGGGTGGCCGGTCGGCACGATCTTGCAGCCCGGCGCAATACCAGTGGTCAGACCCAGCGGCATCAACAGCACATTGTCGCCCTTGAAGCCGGTAACCTCCGCGTAAACCGGATGCGGGTCTTCGCCCTCCAAAAAAATCGTGCAGAGTTCGCCATTGGCCACGCCGGTAACCTGCGCCTCGATCACCAGGCCGACCGCCTGTAAAACCTTGCCGATCACTTTGACGTGCTCGGTATTGTCGATCGCCTGCAAATATTTGGTTAAATCTTTGACGACCATAGTTTAGAGCTCCGGCGCTTTTTCCAGGCCGCCTTCTGCTTTGGCTTTTTCCTGCTGCTCTTCCAGCATTTTCTTTTCCTGCTCGCGGATCTCCTCCAGCGAAGTCACCTGCATCAGCTCCGCGATTTCTTTTTGTTCCTCGGCGGCCACGTCGATCTCTTCACCGCGCTCCACCGCCTCTTTTACCGCCGTTTCGCGCTTGGTTTTTTCTTCCTGATAAACACCCAGCAGCGCGGTCTGGATCATGTCCAGTTTCGTGACCACTTTGGCATCGATAAAACCTAATTTGGTTTCGATCACGCAGCCGCCTTCCGCGCAATGCTTGTCGGGCACAATGCTCAAATTCTTGGCCTCGACCAGATCGATGATCAATTCTTTTTCATTGCGCACGGCCTGCAAATCCTGCGCCGCTACTTTGATAACCACCTGTTCATTATCAGAAATTTTTTCAATAGCGTCCTTGACTATGTCCATCACAATATTCTGACTCTGCGCCAGCTCATTGCGGACAACCTGCGCGGCAATGCGTGTGGATAAACGCATGATTTCCGGCACCGCGGATTTGACGATCGTATTTTTCTGCGCGTTGGCCTGCTTCACCACATTTTGCGCTTCGACGATATGTCCTTTGAGCTGTTCATAAATTTTTTGTCTGCCCTCTTCCACACCTTTGGCAATTTCTTTTTCCAGCAGCTCTCTGGCTTTGTGCTCCGCGGCGTCGATAATCTGCCGCGCTTCTGCTTCGGCTTTTTGTTTGATCTCCCCGGCGACGGCGTCCGCCTGCGTCCGGCCTTCCTGTAAAATATTTTGGATCATTTGCTCGCGTTCTTCGTCGCTGACCAGCGGCTCGGCCGGCTCCACATACACCTCGACCGGCGAGATATTCGGCGTCTCGCTTAATTTTAATTCCTCAATTCCGGCAGCCTCCGGCAGTCCCATATGCACCAGCCGTTCACCTAAACGCAAAGTATGTTTTTTTAACAGCGGCATAAACCTCTACCCCCGAGCTTTGACCTGTTCATTAAGTATAGCAAACAAGCTGTCCGACCATGGCAGCTTCTCGACCGCGCATTGTTTGATCTCGCTGCGGCGGCCGGGTGAGAGCATTTCATAATAGTCTTTCTGCCGGCCGGCGCTCAGATAACTCAAAACAAAAGCGGCGGTCTGCGGCAGTTCATTTTGTAGCAAAGCCACCAGCTCCGGCAGCGGCTTGCGGCCAATTTCGCTCGCTGTGTCAAGCGGATCCGGCTCCGGTTCTTTGAGTTTCGGCGCCTCGGGCGGCTGAGTCAGGGCAAAGCGTGTTAATTCTTTGAGCACAAAAGCCACCGCTTCCGGCGAAGGTTTCTTAAAATTATTTAACTCCCGCGTGATCTTGAGCGCGATGCTCTCCGGCAGACAATCCAGCACTTTGCGGGACACCTCGTCGCCCAGCGCGGAAAGAAAAATCAACGCTTTTTCACGGCCTTTTAACTGCATCGCCACCATTTCAAAATCTCCTCATCTATTTCTGCGGCACGGCGTCTTCCTGGAACCACTTTTCCAGAACTGCCGCGACTTTATCCGGACTCTGCGCGGCCAGCTCGCGGATCGCATCCGTCGACGGCGCGGCCAGATCCGCAAAGCCTTCTTTGTCTTCCGCGGGCTCATCAAAAACAGAACTTTTTTTGCCGCCTTTTTCCGCCGTAACTTTGTTAGTACGCCTCGGGCGCAAGACCAGGATCAAAACCAAGAGGCCGAAAAGTCCACAGCCTAAATACGCTATATTACTCCACGTCCAAAAACTTTTTGGTTTGGTCTGTAATTTAGACAGGTCTATCTCCGGTTTATTTTTCTCCGCTGGCGGCGTGGGTGTCCTGGTGGTTTCTTTGACAGCGGTTTCTGTTTTGCCAGACTGACCGCCCAAGCCGCCAAACAAATTGCCTCTGTTACGCACATTAACATTGGGCGACCAGCGCAGATCGATGCGGTCACGTCCTTTGATATAGCTCGTCGCCGCGGCAATTGATTTCATGAAAGCCTCGCGCACTTCTGGAGTTAAGATCACATCTTTGTCGTTCTGGTCCAGCAGGATCATGCTGGTAATCCGCGCGATCATGGAATTTGGCGTTGTCCTGCTAAAGGGCTGGTCATTCAGCTCGACATTAACTTTGACCGCTGTGGCTTTTTTCGGGAAAAACTGATCGGCCATTTGTTTGACATTGCGTTCCAGCAGATTTTCGTAGCGTTCTTTGAATTTCATTTTGGCCGCGTAAATTTCTTCCGCGCTGGCATTGGTTTGCACCCGCAGCCCTCTAACTGAATCTCTCTGCTGTTTATTCATCTTGCTGTTGTCGATATTGTAATACATTTCAAAAACCGAACTCTCGTCGCCGACAGGGGCGGAAGGATCCAGCGGTATATCGGAAGAATTCAGCAAGGCCGCCGTGCTGACGCCTCGCGCGCTAGCCTGTGACTTTTGCAAAGCCAGCATCGCCGCCAACCGGTCATAATCTTTGGCATACTCCTCGGAGCTCAAAACCCGGCCGTTGTAATCCACCACCGTAATATTTTCTTTTTGCAGGCCTTCCACCGAAGCGGAAACCAAAGCGATCACCGCCTGCACCTGCGCCGGGGAAAGCAGCTCGCCCTCAACAATTTTGACCAGCACCGAAGCCTGCACCGGATTTTGCACGGTGGAGAAAAGCTGTTTGGCCGGTATGACCACGATCACCCGCGCTTCTTCGATGCCGTTGATCCGCGCCACGCTGCGCGCCATTTCACCGCTGATCGCGCGGGAAAATTTCACGTTTTGATCAAACTCCGACGCGCCCAGCGCACTGCCTTTGTCAAAAATCTCGAAGCCCACCGCGCCGCCGTTGGGCATAATGCCCTCCTGGGCGATAGTCAAAACTATATCCGTGCGTCTTTTGGTCGGCACGAGGATCGTGCGGCCGTCGTCCTCCAGCCGGTAATCTTTCACGCCCTGCGTTTTCAGCGAATCCACGATCAGCGCCGCTTCCGCATAATCGAGGTTTTTAAACAACACCGAATAACCGGCCGGCTCTTTTTTTTGCTGAAAACCGGGCAGAGAGCCGCCGATCTTGAGATTGCCGGCCAGCGACGGACGGTAAAGGAAAAATAAAATCGCCAGCGCGGCGATCACCACAACACCGATAATGATAAAAATCGTTCTATTGCCGCCGGCTTTAGCGCCCGCTCCTATCTGCTCGCCCACAGGGTTTTATTTCTCCTTTCTTAAAAAAATATCTGCTTAAACCGGTATTTGCTCGATCTCTTTAAAGGTTGACACCACCTGATTGACCACGGTTGTCGCCATTTGCACGGCCATAGTCATTTTTTGCACTTCGATCAACGCTTCCTCCATGCTGACGCGCCCCAGTGAATACTGCGTGATGTAAGCATTGGCTTTTTCTTCCGCCGCGCTCACATCCTGCAGCCCGCCGATCGCCGCATCCAACATGACCTGAAACGGCGAAGTGTTCTGCACATTGACCGGAGCCACTATCGTATTCGCACCGGTCTGCACCGGATTTAAACCGCCGATCGCCGGTATTCCTTCCGCCATAAATTTTTCCTCCTTGTTTTTATTGTTTTTTAATTCTCGGCGCTACTGCGCCAGCTCCAAACTGGCCTGCATCATCGCTTTGGTGTTGTTAAAAACCACCACGTTATTTTCAAACGCCCCGCTAATCTCTGACAGCTGGATCAGCTCCTCGGTAATATTCACGTTAGGATACAGGACAAAACCACTTTCGTCAGCATCGGGATGATCGGGCTGATAGACGCGCCGAAATTTTTTCTCGGCGTTTTTCTCCGGCCCGACCGAGACCACCTGCACGCCGTTCATCACTGGCTGCCCGGCGCGGCCGCGCGTTTTGAAATTTTCCGCCGGGCGCAGGATCACCACTTTGCGGCGGTAAGGCAGTCCATCGGCGGTTTTAGTCGTGTCCATATTGGCGATGTTTTCCGCGGTAACCTGCGCCTTGGTGCGCTGGGCGATGGCCCCCGAAGCGCTGATATCCAGAGCGTTCTCCAGCCCGACCGCCGCGCCGAAACACCAGGCCAGCCAGACCAGCGCCGCCGCGCCAAAAATTTTTCGCATAAGACCCTCCTTTTATTTACCCTGGCTTAAAACCGTTTTGACCGTCGAAGTTTTCATTGTATACAGCTTCAGCAGCGTTTGATGCCGCATTCGATTCTTGGCCATTTTGACCATTTCCTCCTCCACAATCACGCGGTCAGCCGACACGCCGCCGGGTTTTTCCTGCAAGGCTTTTAACTCCTCTTTAAAACGGATCGGCTTAAAACCCTCAACTTCCGCATTGGCCACATTGTGCGCGATGATTCCCTGCTGCCGCGTCGCTTCCTGAATATCCCGTTCCAGACGTATGGTCACTTCGTCGAACAAAATATTTTCCACTGCCGCCGGCAGGGCCGCGCTCAAGAACAGGCTGGCCAAAATAATTTTCTTAACCGCGATCATAATTTAATTTCCTCTGAATACGCAAACGCAGCTTGCTTAAAACCTGTGAGTGAATACGGCTGATTTTGCTTTTGGAATACCCCAGTTCGTCGGCGATCTCTTTTTGCAGGCAGTCGTCGATATAAAACATCTTGATGATTTTTTTTTCGTCTTCGGCCAGGGTCTTGACCGCGTCCCAGAGCGCTTTTTTTTCTTCGGCAAAATCGATCTGGCTGGTCACCGCTTCTTCCAGCTGCAAACCGTTGTCCGCCACGCCGTCACCCGCTGACTGCGTGTCTTCAAAAGACAGCAGGTAAGCCACCGATGAATTAGCCGCGATATTTTTAATATTTTCCTCTTCGCCGCCCGTGTTTGTGCTCTTGGTATCGAGCGCCGCTTGGGCCACTTTGGCCTCGACACGGCTGACCGATTTATAGCCGCCCGGATTTTGGTATTTCCATTCTTTGCGGATTTTGTCCAGCATCTCACCGCGGATCCGGTAGGAAGCGTACACTTTAAATTTCACATTTTTGGTCTTGTCAAAATTTTCCCAGGCTTTGATTAAGCCGCTCGTGCCGTAACTCATCAAATCGTCAAAATGAATATTGGGCGGTAGCTTGCCCGCGGTAGTGATGTTAGCGGCGATGATCTGCACCAGCGGCGTGAACACCGTTATCACCGAATCTTTATTTTTAAAATCCACATTATCTTCTGGAGCTTCTTCTGCCTTGTACAAATGCATGTGCACGTTTACCGGCAGCGGTTTTTTTTCCAGCGTTTTGAGCTTTTTCGGCGGATTAGGATTAACGCGCTTGACTGCCATTATTTTCCAGACCTTCCTGCAAAAAGCCCTGCTCGGCCAAATAAGCCGCCAGCTCTTTGCGCGTATAATCGCCGTAAATACTCGACAAGCCGCTCAAAACCAAACTATCCTCGTCATCTTTTTCCGGTTTATAAATGCTGCTTTCATTACCAAACATGTCGCGCAAAAAAACTTCTTCCAGCAGCATTTGCCGGAAAGCCATTTGCCGCCCCGCATTGTCCGTCGGCTGACGGCGCATACCTTCTTGAACGACAATATCGCTCATAAACTCCGCCGGATTGACCGGCACAACGCCAGGCGCCGCCCAAACCAGCGCCAGCAGCAGTAAAAAACCAAGTTTCTGCCGCACTTAAATAACCTCTATCTCTGCCGCCAGCGCGCCAGCGGTCTTCAGCCCCTGCAAAATAGCGATCAAATCCTGCGGTGAAGTGCCGACGGAGTTCAGCGCCTTGACCAAGCTGCTCAAAGTGGAGCCCTCCCGCAGCTGCACCAATTTGATGATCTTCTCCGGCTGTTGCTGCGGCGCAAGCGGGCTGCCGCCGGCCGCGGCTTGATCCATGGCCAGCAGCGCGTCATCCAGATTTTCGCCTTCAGCGTTTTCTTCCCCGCCCTCGATGCGTATTTCCACATCGCCGTGTGAGATTGCCACCGGCGCCAGACGCACATTTTCGCCGATGACCACCGTGCCGGTGCGCTGATTGATGACCACTTTGGCCACCGCGTCAGGCACAACCATAAAATCCTGCACCCGCGCAATGAACGGCACCAGATCCTCACGATCTTCCGCCTCGATCGGTATCTCCACCGTCGACGGGTCTATGGCGCGTGAACCGGAATAACCCGCCCGATCCAGAGCTTCGGCGACCCGCATGGCCGTGCTGAAATCCGCTTTATTTAAGTTGAGCGCGATGCCGCTTTTGCCGGCGATCTCCATCGGCACAGTCTGCTCAACGATCGCGCCTTCCACAACTTTGCAAACCGTTTCGTTACGATTGGAACCCGTGGACATGCGGCCACCTAAAATTATCGGCCCCTGCGCCACCGCGTAGACCTGATCGTCAGCGCCTTTGAGCGGCGTCATCAGCAGATTGCCGTCGCGTAGCGATGTCGCGTCGCCGATCGACGAAACAAAAACGTCGATCTTTTGCCCGGGTTTCACAAAAGCCGGCAGCTCAGCGGTGACCATGACCACCGCGATATTTTTACTGCGGTATAGATCCTGTCGATTGGTCACGCCCATATTGACCAGCAGATTGGTCAGGGCTTTGTCGGTCACGCTGGAGCCATTGTCGCCGGTGCCTTTCAAGCCAGCCACCAGCCCCACGCCCATGAGTTGATTGGCACGCATGCCAGAAATCACAGCGATGTCTTTAATGCGCACGGCCGGCGATTCCGCCACGGCCAGACAAATCAAAATTATCAGCAGTAAATATCTCCGCATCGCGCCCCCTTGCGTCAAAACAACCAGCTAAACATCGAGGAAAGAATGCCGGGCTGCTGCGGCGTGGACACCGAGCCAGCGCCGCGGATCGTGATCTTGGCATTGGCGATCTGTGTAGAGCTGATCGAGTTATCGTCAGAAAGTTTGGCGGTGTTCACAATGCCGGAAACCTCGACAGTCTCCACCTCTTCATTGACGCGGATCGAGCGCTGTCCCAACACAAAAAGATTGCCGTTGGGCTGCACGTCGACGACCGTCGCGGTGATCGTTGTTTTCAGCGAAGTCGAACGCTGGGTGCTTCCGGTGCCGGTATAATTACTGCGGCCGTTAAAGAGCGTATTTAAGCGCGTATCTCCCGCGCTTTTGCTGGCGAGGCCGCTGACCGGAGTCCGATTGTCTTGCAGGCTGTTGGATAGACTGAAAGTAGTGTCCGAGCCTTTGTTGGTGCGTGTTGTGCCGGATTGCGCGGCGGATAAACTTTCCTCGATCACGATCGTAATAGTGTCGCCCACCGCAAATTTGGAAGCTCTCGCCAGCGGTGATTTGGAATCCGCGCTCCACAGCGACGCGGCAAAACTAACGCACACCAGCAGGAGAACCCCCAGGCACACCCCAAAATATTTTCGCATTTTCCCCGCCCTTTAATTAAATTTTAACTTTAACCCCTATATAATCAATTATAATATAGCGCTCCAGGATTATCAAACCATAATTTTTAAAGAATAATCTGACATTCGCCGCTACCGGTAATTTCCGCCTGCAGAACACGTTTTTTATCATTCTGCACCTGCACCATGATCTTATCGCCCAAAAGACCGTGCTGCAAAGCTTTCGCGGCGGTCTTAATAGTTACGCTGCCGCTGCTCACCGAAAGCGCTACTATGTCACCGGAATTTACCAATTGCTTGATGCTCAGCATCCAGGCAAAGAGCGGCTCGTCAGGACGCAGACCGGTGGTCATAACGCGCGCGTTCCAGGACGCGCCGTTTTCCACCAAATAATGCGAGTATTTCAAAATATCCGTGCGCCGCAGATAAAAATCCTCAGCCGCGACCTCTTCGCCTTTGACCAAATGCCGATCAGCATAATAGACATCCGCCCAGACCGCGGCGTCGTATTTAACGCGGAAAGCTTTGAGCAGCTTTTCCCCGGCCAACACCGAATACTTGATATACATCGACGGCGCGGCCGCCCGTATTTCCGCCCGGATCGTATAATTAGCGGTCTCCACAGAAATAACCGGAGGCGTTCTGGTAAAATTGAGCGAAACTTCTTTGCCGGTAAAACGCGGCAGCGTCTGCATCTCCCGCAAACCCAGCGCCAGCAGCTCGGCCGGCGGCAGCTCCGCGGCAAAAAGTCCGGCAGCCAAAAAAACCGCCGGCCAGGTTTTTTTAAAAAACATTCGGCAGATTAGCCGCGGGCTATCTCGATCGCGCTGTTAAGCATGGCCTCGCCGGACTGGATCGCTTTGGAGATAATGTCAAACGAACGCTGCGTGATGACCATTTGCATCATTTCCGAAACAATGTCCACATTGCTGCTCTCCAGCGAGAACTGGGCGATCTGGCCGAAGCCCTCATCTTCAGGCATGCCATCCAGAGCAATGCCGGAAGACGCGGTCGCCGCGTACATGTTGCCGCCGATACTCTTG
Source organism: Candidatus Margulisiibacteriota bacterium (assembly GCA_031268855.1). Classification (NCBI taxonomy): domain Bacteria; kingdom Bacillati; phylum Candidatus Margulisiibacteriota; species Candidatus Margulisiibacteriota bacterium. The sequence continues at coordinate 13,633 of JAIRWS010000021.1, forward strand.
AGCGACGCCGGATTGATAAATTTTACCATTTCGATCTGGCCGATCTGGGTCTGCTCGATCTGATTATTTTCCTGCACGTACACCGCGCCAGCGGTGGTGATCAAAACATTGGTGGTGGTGTCCGGCACCCGGATCTCCGGCTCCATAGGATAGCCGCTGATATTGACGATCCGGCCGTCAGAGTCTTTGTGCAGATTGCCGGCGCGCGAGTAAGCGACCGAGCCGTCCGGCATACGGAACTTCAGCAGACCCTCGCCCTCAATGGCGATGTCGAGCGAACCATTGGTTACCTCGATCGTGCCGGACGAAAAATCTTTGGGCGTGCCGACCACGCGCACACCCGAACCCAGTTCGACCAGACCTTTTTCGTAAGAGGTCTCCGTATCGCGGATAGCCTCTTCGAGTATCTCGGGGAAAAGCGTTTCTAATTCCACCCGCGCTTTTTTGAAACCAGTCGTTTTCACGTTGGAAACATTGTTGGTGATCGTAATCAAATCTTTTTCCATGGCGCTCATACCCGTCGCCGCAATGTGGAATTGTCTAAACATCGAAAACCCCCTACCCCTTTTATAAAAACAAATCCTGATAATTGTAGCACAAAATGTTCAGTATAGCCAAACCCGCAAATTTTGTTTATAATAGCGTTCCGATTTTTGGAGGTGAATTTGTGTCTGTAAAAATTAAGTTAAAACGCATGGGCAAAAAACATCAGCCTTATTACCGCGTGATCGCCGTTGACAGCCGGAAATCTCTGAGCTCCGGCGAATACCTGGATAATCTGGGTTTTTATAATCCGGCGGTCAAACCGGCGGCTTTTCAAGTTGATGTCGAAAAATTGCAAGCCTGGCGGCAGAAAGGCGCGCTGCCTTCGGAGCGCGTGGCCAAGCTCTTGCAAAAAGCCAATATTGCCCTAAAATAAAGAGGAGATTTAAACAATGAATAATTTAGTGGAATTGTTGGTCAAAGCACTGGTTGACAATCAAGAGCAGGTAAATGTGTCCGAGACCAGCGGCAACAGCATAACGGTCATCGAGATCTCGGTCGCGCCTGAAGATGTGGGCAAGATCATCGGCAAAGAAGGCCGCATCGCCAACGCGATCCGCACCGTGGTCAAAGCCGCCGGCGCGAAGCAGAATAAAAAGGTTACGGTGGAGATCGTGACCAAAGACAAGCCGGAATAACGGCCAGCCAAAAAGGAGGGAGTTTTATGGCAGAGCTTACACTGCAGAGAAATGTAGTAATCAAGGTTACTGTTACGGAAGAATTCAAAAAATATCTGGTGGGCGAACTGGAAAAATCGATCAAGAATATGGACGCGCAGCTGGCCAATATGGAAACGCAGGGCAAACGGCTGGTCGAAAATCTCAAAAAACAGGGCGAGAAAACCGTCAAGCAGGTGTCCGCGATAGTTCAGCAGATCAATATGGACAAGCAGCAGGCCACACTGGCCAAAGCCGATATTGAGAAAAAGATCGCCGAAGCCCAAGAGCTGAAAATCGGCTCGGAGTTTTTGCAGGGCACGGTGCAGGGCATCACGACAGTCAAGGCCGGTGACAATCTTTACAAGAAACTCGGCGGCATCGAAGTGCTGCTAAAAGACGGCGTGATCCAGGAAATCCGGGGAGCCTAGAGTATTTATTTTCTTGGCGTTATTGTCGGCGCGCACGGCATCAAAGGCGAGCTGAAGCTCAACTGCCGGTATCGCAATTTTGATTTTTCTAAAATCGCCAAAATTTTTATTGGCGGGCAGGAATATGCTTTGCGGGCGGCGCGGCCGCATAAAACCAATATTCTGCTGTCCCTGGCCGAAGTAAACTCGCTGAACACCGCCGAAAAATTGCGCGGCCAAAAAGCCGAAATTGCCGTCAGGCCGCCGGACGATATTGTTTTAGATGAAGACATCTTACAAAAAAAAGTCTACGACCAAAACGACCAATTCGTTGGCACGGCGGCGGAGATAATCCAAACTCCAGCGCATGACGTGCTGGTAATCATGGCGGACGCTGAGCGAAGTCGAAGCATCCGCAAAGAAATTTTAGTTCCGCTTATTCCGGTTTTTGTTAAAGAGATTTCTGCTATAATCAAGGTGGATTTGAAAAATTTGGCAGAATACCCCGCATGAAGTTCAATATATTAACGATATTTCCCGAAGTCATCGAGCCGTACTGCGGCGCGTCGATCATCGGGCGGGCGCGGAAAAAAAAACTGCTGCAAATCAAGGTCGTGAATATCCGTGATTTTGCCGCGGACAAACACCGCAAGACGGATGACGAGCCTTTCGGCGGCGGGCCGGGCATGGTCATGCTGGCGCAGCCGATCTATGACTGCCTCGCCGCGCTGAAACTCCCCAAAAAACGCCGCGTGATCCTGACCAGCCCGCAGGGACAGCCTTGGACGCAAAAACTCGCGCGGGAAATGGCCGCTGAGAAAAATATCACCATCATCTGCGGCCGCTACGAGGGCGTTGACGAGCGGGTCATGCCGCTGATTACGGACGAGATTTCCATCGGCGATTATGTCCTGACCGGCGGGGAACTGCCCGCGCTGGTCATGCTGGACAGCATCGCGCGGATGATCCCCGGCGTGGTCGGCAAAGAGGAGTCCGTCATCAACGAAACTTTTTACGACGGCGCGTCTTTTGATTACCCGCATTATACGCGGCCGGCGGATTTTCGCGGCCTAAAAGCCCCTGACGTCCTGCTCAATGGCAATCACCAAGCCATCGCCGCGTGGCGCCAAAAAATGGCGGAAGAAAAAAGAAAAAAAGTCCGGCCAGAACTGTAAACAACTCGAAAGCCCAACTACGCGCATTTACGGATATAGATCAGCGTGTAATAACTCGGCCGGTTGTCAAAAGCCGTGCCGGAGCCGGTATCGCCCACACTGCCGCCGGAAATATTATGCGTGTGAGCGCCGTCGCCCCCTGTAGTCCCTGAATAGTAATGTGTATGCGAGCCTTCACCGGCTGTATCACCGGCCAGCGTATGCTTGTGTCCCACGCTGTCTATCGTGCCGGACGGTGTCATAGAAAATTTTATACCCCTGCCATTACCACCAGTCGTAAGTCCCCACGTAATACCAGCTTGTGAAGAAAACACATCACCCATACCACCTACACTTGTCAGCTCAGCCGCATCACCAATGGGTATGTACCCGGAAGCAGCCGTGCCGGTAAATGTATGACTGTGGTATTCGTCGGACACGCTGACAGCGGATAAACCGTGCGCGTGGGTTGTGCCACCGCCTGATGATCCTGAATAACTATGCGTGTGCCCTGACGCCATGTCAGCGCTCAAGCCGGACAATTGATGGCTGTGCGCCGGCAAGTTGCTCGTGGTTAACGTAAGGCTGTTGCTGCCGCCGGCGCTTCCTTTAACAGCGGCGCCCATGATAAATTTGTCCGTCAAATCCGGCGTCAGTCCAGCGGCGGCGTTGGCAGCGTCGCACCTGTACCAGCCCTTGAGCGTAACATTATCCGCCCAGCTATTTCCGTCATACATCAGTATCGCGCCTATCGGAAAAAAAGTTAAATGCAAAATATCGTCCGCCAGCATCGGCTCGCCTTTGGCTATTTTAGGCTGCAAAATTCTAGTCATACAAAATCCCCCTTTGTTCTTTATAGTGTCTTTATAAATCTCCGCCCAACAATCCGGCACGGCTTCTTTATAACGTATACGTTATTGGGAAATTATAACATATACGTTATATGTTGTCAATACACTGTTTTTAAGCAAAGGAATCCCTTATGGCCAGAGCAAATGCCCACCACAAACCCAATGTTGCTTTTCTGCGCAAGATCGGTATTAAAATCCGGCAATTGCGGGAACAAAAAAATTTAACGCTGGAAGAATTGGCCGATCTAGCCGGTATTTCTTACAAATATTTACAGGAAGTGGAAACAGCAAAATATAGTTTTACGGTTTCGGTGTTGCATTCCATCACGCAGGCGCTCGGCGTTTCGCTGGCGGAGTTTTTTCAAAAAGTAGAAACTTATAAATCCAGACTATAATATTGTTTTACGGTCAATGCTAGAGCATATCCGTATTGCCCTTAAAAAATATTATCCCACAGCCCGCTCATACTCTTTTCGCAAATAACTTTTCGGTACGAGTGTGCGGATATTATCCCAGGGCAATTCCTTATCGATATCTATCGCCCGCAAAAAATATTCCAGCTTATATCCGCATTGCGCCAAAGCCTGCAGCCAGAGATCGTATTTGAAATGCTCCTGCCAGGCATCGTAACAGCAGCCCAAACGGTACGCCGCCAAAATAACCGCGCCAGTTTCGCGGCCAGAGCGGCTCAAGACCGCTTCGATCGCCGAGGACTCCGCCCGATGATAGCGGAATTGCACGCGGCGGGAATGGAGATTTTGTTTAATTAAACTTTGTTTGCGTTTAATTTCCTCCGGCGGATCTACCGCCGCCCACTGAAAAGGCGTATGCGCTTTAGGCACAAAATTAGACGCGCTGATCGTCAGGGTAAAATTTCTAGTCTGCTTATTTTCATTCAGGATCTTCTCCGCCAGCTCCGGTATGGCCAGCACATCGACGTCAGTTTCGCCGGGCAGGCCGAGAATAAAATACAGCTTCAAAGAACGGATGCCGCTGCCGACGGCGATGCGCGCGGCCTGCAAAATATTTTCCTCGGTCATTTCTTTATGAATAATATCGCGCAGCCGCTGCGTGCCGGCTTCCGGCGCGATAGTCACGGTGCTGCGGCGGACTTTTTGGGTCTCGGCCAGCAGGCGCGCGGAAATACTCTCCGTGCGCAGAGACGGCAGAGAAATATTTATTTTTTGCGCGGCGTATTTTTGATTGAGCGCACAGACCAGCTCCTCGATCTGCGGATAGTCCGTCGCCGTCAGCGACAACAGGGAAATTTCCGCATAGCCGCTTGCGGACAGGCCGGTCTCCGCGTCGCGCAAAACAGCCTCGAGCGGACGCGGACGCAAAGGCCGCCAGGTAAAACCCGCCTGACAAAAACGGCAGCCGTGCAGACAGCCGCGCATGATCTCTAAAACCAGGCGATTGTGCACCGTGTCGATATAGGGAATTATCGTCTTGACCGGATTGTTTAATTGGCGCAAATCTCTAATATAATTTTTCGTCGTCTGATTGCGCAGCGCGGGAAGATAAATGCCGGGGCGCGGCAGAGCGGCCAGATATTCCAGCTTGGCCGGACGCGGCAGCTTTTTAAAATCCGGCCTGGCCAGCGCGCGCAAAAAATCCTCGAACAGCTCCTCGCCTTCGCCGACCAGCACGACATCCAAAAAATCCGCCAGCGGCTCGGGATTGAAAGCGCAGGGGCCGCCGGCAAAAATCAGGGGGCTGTCCTCGCCGCGTTCTCTGGCCAGCAAAGGGATCCGCGCGCGGTCTAAGAACAAAAGCAGATTAGTGTAGGTCAGTTCGTGCTGCAACGAAAAACCCACCGCGTCAAAATCTTTAACCGGCCGCCGCGACTCCAGCGCAAACAACGGCCAGTTTTTTTCCTGCAGGGCTGCCAGCATATCGTCTTCCGGCAAAAAAGCGCGCTCCACCGCGGCTTCCGGCAAAGCGTTGCCGCGAAAATACAAAATATTCAAACCCAGATTGGACATGCCGATCTCGTATTTGTCGGGATAACAAAGGCAGCAGGAAACCGCAAAATCTTTTTTTTGTATAGAGTTTTCTTCCTGGCCGATATACTGCGCCGGGTTGCGCACTGTCCGCAGCGTTTTTTTCAATTCCCGCAGGTCTGGCATGTCAGGCCGCCAGCACTTCACGGACAAATCTGTGATTGAAAACATGCCCGGACTTATAGACAAAAAATTCCGCCTGCGGCAACGCGCCCGCCGCCGCGATATCGCCGATAAAATCCAAAATTTTATGCCGGACTAATTCATCGGGGAAACGCAAAGCCGTGGAAAAACCCCGGGCGGAAATCACGACGGCGTTCTGCAGCGACGCGCCCTGCGCTTTGTTCCGCGCCAGCAGCCACTCCAGCTCTTCCTGAAAACCATATGTCCGCGCCGGCGCGATATACCGCATGTAATCGTCCCGCGCCAGATCAAAGCTGCCCAGGTCTGTCTGCGCCTGCGGATTGTCGTAATCCAGCAAAAAATTCACTTTGAAATTTTCGGCGGGCAGCGCCAAAATAAACTTTCCTTCGGCAACTAATTTTTGGGGGCCGGCGATCCGCAAAAGACGCCTGGGCTTATCCTGTTCCCGCAGACCAGCGGCCAGGATCTGTTCGGCTATAAATTTAGCCGAGCCGTCTTTGATCGGCGCTTCAATGCCGTCGATCTCGATCAGCGCGTTATCCACACCTAAGCCCGCCAAAGCGGAAACCAAATGCTCCACCGTCTGCACCGAACTGCCGTCAGAAAAAATCACCGCGGTGCCGCGCTCATCTCCGCGCACATTGGGATAAAAATATTTGCTGGTCAGTGTTGAACTGCGAAAAATCAAACCGCTGTCCGCCTTGAGCGGCGAAATAATAACTTCCGCAAATCTAGCCGTGTGAATGCCGTAACCGTTGAAAACGATCTGCCGCGCCAGCGTTTTTTGTCTCATGCCGCAATTATAACAGCAACACTACAAAATTCCGTTGATCGTCATCGTCAACACGCCGCAAAAAGGATGCGCCTCGTCGTCATTGCCGTCACCATCTATGTCAACTTTGGAGGAATTGCGCACCAGATTGACCGCCATCAGGCTGAAGTACATTTTGTTGGTTGTGTAAATACGCAGGCCAAAATTGGCGTTGTATTTATTGTCCTCATAAGCCAGCGCGTCCGCCACCCAGGAAACTTCTTCGCTGGTAAACAACTCGCCGCCGGCCAGCAGCGAAGCCCGCAGTTCTTTTTCCGGCTCAATGTAGCGGCCAGCAGCGCCCATGCTTATTGAATGTCCGCCCACGAATTTTTTGGTTATCACCATAAACACGCTGGGATATTCCCGAAAAGTATAAGTCCCTTTTGAGGAAAGATTTTCCCAGCCAAAAGCCACCAGCATCGGATCATCATCGTCCCGCATCGCGCCGTACCATTTGGCATTGCTAAAAAGGCCTTCGCGTTCGCTGCGTCCGCCAAAAGTCAGTTCCAGCCATTCCGACCAGCCCAAACCGATATTGTACCGCCAGTAAGCCGGTTCGGTGTAAGCGGACGAAGCCCCCGCGGAAAAAGCGGAAAGTCCCATATTCCACTCCTGATAACGCAAAGCCTCGGCGTTGGGCACCATAATATAACCGCTGGAACCGGTCAGCGTGCGCCCGCTAGCCCAGATCAGCGCCGGAAAGAATACCACGCAAAATAAAAGTTTCTTCATGGAACCCCCCTCGCGCCTACCTTAGGCTATTATATAATATTTCCAGCTTTTTGGTAATAGCCGAATTTAAGAAAGATTTTTTGGCATTCTGTTCCGCGCCGCCAGCCAAACGCCGCAATTCCGCCGGCGTCCGCAACAAAGCAACAACCTTTTGGCTGAACACCTCTAGATCGTCGGGAACTAAATAACCGTCGATGCCGTTTTCGATCATCTGGGACACGCCGCGGGCATCGATCGCCACAGCCGGCCGGCCGCAGGCTTTGGCTTCGGAGATCACCAGCCCCTGTGTTTCGGTCTTGCTGGCGCAGACAAAAAGATCGCCCGCTTTGAGATAATCATACACCCGCGCGCGCTCCACGCGGCCGGTAAAGATAACCCCGTCAGAGATCTGCAGCTCAGCTGCCAGTTTCCGGAGCGCGGCTTCCAGCGGACCAAACGCCACGATCATCAAACGCGCCGCCGGCGCCTGCGCGGAAATTTTCTGGAACGCTCTCAAGAGAAACTCTATATTTTTTTCTTTGGACAAACGGCCGCAGTACATCAACAGCGGCGCGTCCGGCGCTATGCCGTATTTTTCACGAATGCCCCGCGGGTCGGCTCTTTGCACAGCCGCGTCGTCCACGCCGGTCGGCAGCGCTTCGATGCGCTGCCGGACACCGTATTCCTGCTGTAAAATATTTTTGACTATCGCGGTCGGCGTGATAATCAGATCGCAGCGGCGGCAAAAATTTTTAATAATGCCGATCAAAACCGGTCGGCTGATAAAACGCGGCAGCGGCACAAAATGCAGATAATCCGTGAACAGCGTGTGAAAATGATAAACGAACGGGATTTTCATTTTGCGGGCGATATGCCGCGCCAGATAGCCCAGCTGATACGGCGAATGGGAATGAATAATGTCCGGTTTATTGGCGCGCAGCCACCGGCCAAAACCGCGTTTGAACGGCCAGGCTAGCCGGAAGCCCGGGTACAGCCGCGTGCCCAGCGACGGGAAACGCACCACGCGGTAAACGCTATCGTCTTGAAAACCGGGATACCACGGCGCAAATACGGTCACTTCGTGGCCAAGCGCGGCCAGACCGCGGGCATAAGTGTCCACCGAAACCGTCACGCCGCTCAGATATGGTTTAAAGGATTCCGTATATAAATGAATCTTCATTCCCATTCCTGCTGTTTCCCTTCCAGCGCTTTCAGCCTGTCGTATATTTCCGGCAGCTTATTGTACAGCGCGCGGCGGCGCATGGCCGGACCGTAATCATCAGCGGTCGGCGTGCCGTAGATCTTGGAATTGGGCGGAATGTCGGTCAGCACCGACGTCGAGGCAAAGATCACCGTATTGCTGCCAATGCTGATATTGTCGCCCACGCCCGCGTTACCGGCCAGCACCACATTGTCACCGAGCGTCGAACTGCCGGCCACATTGGTCGCGCCAGCCAGAATACAGTTCTTGCCGATCCGCACATTATGGGCGATATGCGCTTTGTTGTCGATCTTTGTGCCCTGCCCAATGACAGTCGCCGCAATAGTCGCGCGGTCAATACAGGTGTTCGCGCCGATCTCCACCTCGTCCTCAATGATCACTTTGCCTTTTTGCGGCACTTTGATATGCCGACCATTTTCGTCCTGTATATAGCCAAAACCGTCGGCGCCGATCACAGCGTTGGCGTGAATAATGCAATTTTTGCCAATGACGCAGTCCGCATACACCACCGCGCCCGCGTATAATATCGTATTGTCGCCGATGACCGCATTTTTGCCGACAAAAGCCTGCGGATAGATCGTCACATTCCGGCCAATTACCGCCGTCGGATCAACAAAAGCTCTTTCCGCGACTCCGGTCTTTTCCGACGCGGGATAAAAAATATTGAGCAGCTCGATCAAAACTTCTTTGCCTTTGGCCGTGATGATCTTGGGGCAGGAAAATTCCGGCCGGTCTTGATTGAGAATCAAACAATTTGGTTTTTTATCCTGCAATTTGGCGAGAGTTTTACGCGCTAGACCAAGACAAACCGACTCCGCTCTGGCGCAGTCCGCCGCTTCCACTAAAAACCGCAAAGGAAGATCTTGGCCGAACAACTGACCGCCGATCTTTTCAGCGAGCGCTCGCGCGGTCAGCATTTATTTTTTCTTATTCAGGCGGGTGACCACCTGTTCGGTCAAATCCATGCCGCCGGAAATAATCACCTGTTTGTCCACCACCACATCGATACCGACTTCTTTGGAAATAGTGTCGACCGCGGCGATAATATCCTTGCGGATTTTGGCCATTTGCTCGTCATTGATCATCTGGATCTCCGCTTCTTTGGGGCCGAGTTCTTTTTTCATGTCTTCCTGCAGTTTTTCCAGCTCTTTTTCCGTCTTGCCGTCGATTTTGGCTTCGGTTAATTTTTGCGCGTGTTTGTTACGCAGTTTTTCGTAGTCTTTCATTTTATTATTCAGATCATCCTGCACGGTTTTCGTTTTGCCGTAACCCTCAAAAACCTGCTTCACATCAATATAGCCGACCGTGGCCGCCAGCGAAACGCTCGCCAAGACCGCCAAACTTAAAATTATTTTTGCTGATTTCATGTTTCTACTCCTCTAAAAATATACTTATTCATTTTAGCATAAAACTAAAAACGTTTCATTATATTATACCAGGCAAAAGACTATTTTGTTCCCGCGCTTCGCGTGCTTGTTCAGAAAGTATTGCCCATATTGAAACTCAAGAAACCATCGGCAAATTCATGGTGATCAGGCCAGCCATAGTCGAGGCGGATCGGCCCCATCGGCGTGATGATGCGCACGCCAAAACCCTGCGCTGAACCCCAGCCAACACGGTTGGTAAAATCGCGTTCGGTATCCAGCGGATCGTAGACCGGATACAACGCCTGTCCGATATCGTAAAACAACGCGCCGACAAACATCTCTGTAAAAACGTAGCGGTATTCCAGATTGAAAACAATGCGTTCATTGCCCTTGGCAAAAATCGATTGATAGCCGCGCACCGTGCTGTCGCTGCCCACATAGTATTGCTCGGCCGGGAAAATATCGCCCAGCTGATAATCATACATCGTGCGGAAAGCCAGCACCTGCTTCTCGGCCAGCGGGTGAAAATGATTGTACTGCGCGGAGTACCGCGAAGCATTGATGTTGCCGCCCAGCAGCTTGGCGGAATGATCCATGGAAAAAACCGCATACTGACCGGTGGTCGGGTTCATCCACTGGTCGCGCGAATCATAAGCAATGCTGTAACCCACCGCGCGGTCTTGATAATCCTGCGTGCGGTCGTCAATATTGAAAACGTCCTCGTAACGGAAACTGTATGTCTCGCTGATGTATTTCGTCTTGCGGAAACCGACCGCGGTTGACCAGCCGTTGCGCAGCTCGCGCTGGGCCGAGAGATAATTGTAGCCGTAAGTCGACCACAGCTTGCCGGTAAAAGAAGTTTTGTTGTCCCACATCCACGGGTTATGGTAACGGATCTGATAAGAAGTCAGTTTTTCGCCAAAAGACGCTTTCAATAACAGGGACTGGCCGGAGCCCATAATATTGTCCAGCAGGAGATCGGCAAAACCAAACCAGCCCTGCACCTGTCCGTAGCCGCCGCCAAAATTTATCGAGCTGGTTTTCTTTTCTTCCACTCTCCAATCCAGATCGATCCGGCCGGTCTCTTCATTGACGCGCACATCGGGTATTAACTGAGAAAAATAATTGAGATTGTAAATGCTGCGGAAATCATCGCGCAGCACAGCGGCATTGAAAATATCGCCGGATTTTAGCTCCGTCTCGCGCAGGATAACGTTGGTCTGGGTCACATCGTTGCCCCGCACACGGACAGCGCCGAGTTCGCCTTCGGAAATCCGCAGAGTCAGCGTGTAATCGTTGTTTTTGTCCGGACGCTCGATCGAGACGATGCGCGCAAAGGTATATTCTTTGTCGCTGTAAAATTTTTCCACCGCCAGCATGTCTCTTTGCAGCTGGCGCGTCGCCAGGATCTCACCGGCCTTTAATTCCATGACCGCCAGGATCTCCGCTTCGGAAAGCGCGCGGTTGCCGGTCACGCGGATCTTTTTCAGCTCCGGGTTTTCCCAAAAAGAAAAGATCACCTGGCTTTTCCAGTCCCGCACTGTCCGCTCAACTTCTACTTTTTCAAAAAAACCCAGATCCAAAATCCGCTGTCTGTTGACTTCCGCGCGCATGGCCGAATAAAAATCACCGACTTGCAGCAAAATTGTTTCCGAGATAGCGACATTCAGGGTCGGCGAGGGGGACGCGGTAGTCTGGCTTCTTAAAATAATTTCACTGATCGGATAAACAATATTTATTTCGGCCTGCTCGTCAGCCGCGTAGTCCTGCCCGCGCAGGGAGAGCGTTACCGGCAGCGCGCCTTCGTCCAGCTCCGCAGGCAGCGCAAAGTAGCCAGTCCAGCTGTCTTTTTCATACTCGCGCAATTCACCGCGCTGCCCGAGTAATTCCACGGTAACGGTGGAAATATTCAAATCCGCGCGGGTCTTCTGGACGTTGAAAGTTACAACCTGTCCGGGCGCATACATGCTGTCCAGCTCGAAAGAATAACCCGCTGTCTCCTCGTTTTCGGCGGGAGACAAAGTCAATTCGCGCAGGGCCGGTGTCACTGGCGCGGAAAAACGCGGCGCGGTGTCCAGCTCCAGCGCGCCAGCAGCGGCCAGCAGGCAGAACAACAATAACATAGAAGGCAGTTTTTTCACGCGGGGAGAATAATAACGTGTTTGAGGAAATCTGTCATATATCTGGAAGACCATCGGCAGAATATTACCGTTATAAAATTACTGTCTGTTTTTCATATAACATCGGCAGAGCATTTTGTTTCAGGCGAAATTTTGTCCCGTGATTATGACCAGTTCGCGCATCAAAATCCACAAACACATTCGCGGCTTCCAATGCTTTCAGAAAGCCGGCAAAGTTAAATTTTTGCAGCATCATTATTTTATTGTAATGATAGAATTCGATACCTTGCTCAGTTTTTACATCAGCCTGCACATAAAAAGCGTTATGCAATTTTGTTCCCGCTTTATGTGCCAAATCGTCAAAACCCCAATATGGTTGTGGGTCTAATTCAGTCAAGCCTATATTTCTTTTGACACTATTCAGCCATTCTTTGTGTTGTTGCACATCAACACTATTAGCGTCAAAAGAAATCAAAACTTTCTTGTTTTCGCAATCAACAACAACTTTGAAGCCGCGATCACTTCTTGACTGTCCCTGTATAGTTTGTCGAAAGCTTTTCTCATTGACAGGATATTTTTTGCCAGCATTTTGATGTTTCCAACCATATTTTGGCAAAAGCATTTGCGGCACAAAGCGAATTGCGCGTGGAGAAGGCTCAATATGAAACAACGTAGTTAATGCAGTGGTATTTTTTCTTTGCGCTTTTAACTCCCATTCTGCGGCATTTGGAATAGGCAGATTATTTTCTTCAATACCCAGCAGGTCTTCAAGAGTATTTCCAACACCACCCGCGCTTCCTTGTCGTTTGTTTTGCACAAAACCAAGAGCGGAAATTTCTTTTAACTTTTCAATAAGTTCCGGTTTAGTATAAATTTTTAGCTTATTGCTTGGCATAATTATAATAAACTCATTTGAGCTTGGTGTTGTTTTAGGCGTTCTCTAGCCATTTCACAATATTCAGGCGAAACATCAATTCCTATAAAGTTTCTTTTAAAATTTAGAGCAGAGATCGCTGTGGTTCCAGACCCCATAAACGGATCAAGTATAATATTAGCGTCTGTTGAGGAAATAATTCTATCGATTAAATTTACCGGGTATGCCGCCGGATGATCATTGTTCATTTCTTGTGTAAATTCCCATACATCGCCATAAGAATTTGCTTTGGCCGCTAGTCTGAATTTCGGTTTGGCTATCAAGTAAATAACCTCATAAGTTGGCAAAAAATAGCCGGGATTAAAATTAAATCCGCCTTTTCGTTTCCAAATAATTATTTGTCTTACCGGAAAGCCCGACACAATATCTTGGCGGTCTTGTAGTAACCCATTTTGCACTCGCCATTTATGGTTATAGAATATTGCGCCGTCATTTGTAACAACTCGCATCATTTCAGCAAGACAATCTCTTTGCCACTGGACATATTCCTCGTGCGGCATACAATCGTGATGATGTGAATACCCTTTCTGCAGCGCCGCGTTCGCCCATTTTCCGCTACTTCCACATTTCATGCCGTTTCCAGTAGAGTTTTTAAGATTATACGGCGGAGAAGTAACAATAAGATTTACAGATCGATCCGGCAGTTCTTTCATTACATCAATAGCGCTACCGCAAATAATCTTATTTAAGAACGTTTCTTCAAATGTTTTTACTAATTGTTGCGTTGGCATACCGGACTTCCTTTTATTAAAAGGTAGTCTAACATAATCAGTTGCTAAAATAAATTTACCGCGAGTTAAAACGTATACCCCATGCCAAAATGGAAGATCCAGTGCAGCTCGCCGCGGCCAAGGTCAAAACGCAGCGGCCCGATCGGCGTAGACAAGCGCGCGCCAAAACCATAGCCGGATTTAAATTCTTTGACCGAGATTTGCGGATCAGTAAAAGCATGACCCCAATCGTAAAACAAAACGCCCTGCCAGTATTCATTGAAAATATAGCGGTACTCCGCGTTGAGCAAAATCATTTTCGGCCCGACGGCAAACGGCGCGATGTCCGCGTAGCCGCGCACCGTGGAGCTGCCGCCCATAGAATATTCCTCTCCCTCTAGAATATTGCGTTCGCGCGAGGACAAATATGCGCCGCTGCGGTAACTGACGCCCACCACGTTATTGTCGCCGGTCAGCGGTATGTAGCGCAGATATTGCAGTTCGTTGCGGAGAAATTCCACGCCGCCCATGCTGATAATTCTCTGGCCGAGAAAATAAATATTGTCGCCGCCCTCGAAATGCAGCCGGTACATGTCGCCATCCAGCGCAATGCCGGTCTCGCCCAGATAACGCAGGCTGTCGTAAATATAAGTCAGCGCCAGCGAGCGTTTGAGATAATGCACCTCGGGATTAGGCCGGTCTTCCTGCACAAATTCGTCCTTATATTCCAGCAAAATACTGTACTGCCGGCCAAAAGGCAGCGGCAGACTAAAATCGGTGGAAAAACCGTTGCGGCGAATCGCCAGTATGTCGCCAACGCCGGATTCAGGATTGCGGATAGTTTCGTAGCTGGTGTTTAGATACGTGGTAAAACCCCAGGTCAGATCGCGCGTCAAAAACCACGGATAATAGTAGCGCGCGCGGTAGCCAAATTTCGGCAGAGCAGCGGGCACGCGGTATTCACGGCCAAACTGCATATTGAGCTGCATTTGCTCGCCGGTGTCCAGCAAATTAATCAAACTAAACCGCGCAAAAGCAAACTGCTCGCGCGAGGTAACGCCCAGTCCCGCGTTGAGCTGGTTTTTCTTTTTTTCTGTCACCTGCAGCCGGATATCCACCTCGCCGTCGTTCACACCCGGGACTATTTCCGGCAGCAGCACCGAGGAAAAATACCCCAAACGGAAAATCCGCACCCTGTCCGCGGCGAGAGTTTTGGCGTTAAAAACCGCGCCGGGCGCCAGGGCCATTTCGCGGAGGATCAAACTGTCGCTGGTATAAACGTTGCCGGACAAAACAATTTCGCCGACAACTGGCTCGACAATGCGCACGCGCAGCGCATTGTCCGAAACAAGCTCGATTTCCTGTATCGAAGAGAGTTCATTGCCCTGTTTTTGATAAGCTCTATTTAAATGCTGAATATCTTTTTCCAGCGTTAAAAAATTCAACTGCTCACCGGTTTTATTTTGCCAAAAATCCCGGATCTGTTCTTCCGGCAGAGACACATTGTCGGCAAATTCCACTTCGCGCAAAACCGGATTTTCGCTCACCACAAAAAAGAGCAGCAGCCCGCCGCCGCGCGGCTGACAATCCGCGTCAACCGCCCGAAAACCGCCCAGCGCCATGATCCGGCTGAGATCCTCCTGCAGAACAGCCGTATCGAGACGCTCACCGCGGCGGGTCTTAATTGCCGCGCGGTTCAAAATATCCGGCGCGCTGTAGATCTGGTTACCGGTGACCGCGATGCGTAAAATCGGCAGATTGAAATATTCCGGGTCCAGCGCGTGCAGTGTACAGCAGATTAAAATCAGGCTTAAGAATTTTCTCATTTTCACTCCGTTAAAAATTATGCAGCATTTCCAGCGACAGCACCGGTATATATTCTTTTTGCAGCGAATCCAATTCTTGTCCGAAATTAAAAGACAATTCGTCCAAAAAACTATTTTTCAAAATCCTCAGCGTAAGTTTATAAGAATTAACCGTGAGGTTCAGGTTTTTGGTCTGCAGATTGCGGTCAAAGGTAGTGTCCACGCTAAAAAACACACGTTCCATCCAAAGGTCTCCGACCATTTCCAGGCCGAATAAATATTCGGACAACGGCGCTTCCGCCGCGTCCGTCAGCGCCGCGGTCTGGGTTTCCAGCCCGGTAAAACGCACCGCGTCAACACCGATATCCCGCTTAAAACGCACATCATAGAGGCCGGTCATTTGCGCCGCGCCTTTTTCCACCGGCCGCAGAATAGCGCGCGCCAGCAAATTTATTTCCGTGACGGTCAGATCGCGTATGGTCTTCCGGACTACCTCGCTGCCGGTCTGCGTGCTTGTGCCGCGCGCCAAAGCCAGCGCCGACTTCATCAACGGCGGAGAAATTTCGTAAGCCAGCTCCTGGAAACGGTATTGGTCGATAGTCTTGCCGGTGTTTCTATCGCGCAGAACATATGGCTCGCCATCCAGCGTCATAGTCAAATTTTCTTTGCGGTATCTTTCAAAAGTGATGGACGACAGATCAAAAACCGAGCCGTCGATAAAGACCAGATAATCCATCTCTGTCGTGATCGTTTGCGGCGTATCCTCTAGATCTATATTGCCGGACGCAACCGCGGCCGCGCTGACCGCCTGCGTGTCATACACAGTAGTCTGCGCCACGACCGAAAGATACGGCTCAAGCAGATGCCTTTCTGTTTCGATAAATTCCAGGTAGTTTTCCCGTGAGCGGTGCGCTGTCGCGCCCAAAAAATATTTTTCCTGATCACGCTGCTCCAGCAGGGTAAATCTGCGGTCGAGAAAGCCCACATAGCCGTCGTCGAGATAAATCAAGCCATCGATGCGCAGATGATTTGTCGAGCCGCCGATGTGCACGGGCGGATTGTTGTCGCGCAGACCAACATTGATCTGCCCAAAAAACCCGGAAAAATCGCTGCTCAAAAGCGATGCCGAGGACGCCGCGCGCAGATTATTTTTAATATTTAAATTCAAATCCAGCAGCACCGAAAGCGCTTTTTCCGATTCGAGATTGAACGGCTTATCGGCGGCTAAAAGGATCAAAGCGCCGTTGGAGAAAGACAGCGTGCCGGTCAACAGCGGCCCCAGCGGCTCATTAGCGCGGATCCGCCTGTCGATGTCCGCTTTTTTCTCCGCGCTGACTGGCAGCACCAGCTCGCCGTTTAGGCGGACGTCGCGCAGCTCAAAATCTCCGCTGTACAAACCGCGGAGATTCAGCTCGCCTTGCGTATCCTCGATCGCCAGATCGACCGGTAAAACGACCTGTTCGACCTGCTGGAAATTCCAATCCCGCAGCCCCAGTCTGCCAGACAAACGCAGTGGAGGAGTATCACGCCCGTCGCTGCGCAGAATAATTTCCAAATTGTGGAGCGTCAACTCATTATCGCGCAAAACCAGATCGGCGCGGCGGATCAAAGCATTCTGAATATAATAATTATCAAAACCGAGCCTGGTGTTCGCCAGGTTTAATTTGTCCGCGGAAAGCCGCGGCTCCGCCAGCGTGCCGCGCAGGGTAAGGTCTACCTCGCCGGTCGGACTGCTGATCGTTCCGCCGAAAAACTGGTTCAGCAGCGCAAAATCTTCTCCCGCCAAATGCAGACGCAAATTTATTTCATCCTGCGCAAAATCCTCATCCCAAAAACCGAACAAAGGGAAGGAGCCGGTCAAAACATGCCGCGCGGCGCGGCCGCCTTCCGTTAAAGTAAAATCCTGAAAATACAAATTGCCCGAGCTGACCAGCGCGCTTAAAAAGAAACTGTCGTGGCCGGGCATACCGGCGGCACGCAGTCCTCGAACCAAAATATTCAAACTAACCTGCCCGCCGCGATCTGTACCGGCGGTAAACTCTATTAAATCCGCGCCCTGCCCCTGCAGCGAACCGCTGACAATACGCAAATCCTGCTCCAGGCGGAAATCACCGCCGTGGCTGTAAAAAGCCAGATGTCCGTCCAGTTGTCCGCGCAAATCCAGCGCTGGCAATGCTCCAGCAGTCGGCGCGGCCGGAAGATAATCTTTAAATTTGCTTAAAACCGATTCGCCGTATTCCGCGTACAAAATACCGTCTGGCAGCCGCGCCGGCACGAACGGCTGCTGATCTTCCGCGGGGTTTTGCAGACGGCGCTGCAGATCCTGCCAGACCGTTCCAGCCTTATCGGCAAATTCATAAGCCGCCGCCAGATCCACTTTGGTGTCCACATCCACGCTGACCGCCAATCTCTGCCAGACTGGCTGCCCGCCCGCTGCGAGTTTGACGCTGGCATTGCCGGTCAAAAAACTGTCGGCCAAACCAAAATGGAAATCCGCCACATGGAATTCCGTACCGTCGAATAAAAACTCTCCACTGAGCAGCGCCACAGACAGATCGGCATAGCGCAGCTCCTCGGCACGCAGAGAGCCGTCAAAGCGCAGCCGCTTGTCCAGCCAAAACAATTCACCGGTAAATTCCGCCGCGCCGGCGCTGTCCGGAAAATACCGCTGCGCAAAACTGCTTTTCTGCAAATCCAGCCGCGCGCTATGCACCACCGCCGCAATATTCTGCGAAATGTCTTTGTGTAGCGCGGCGTTGATCGCCAATCCGTCGACTTTGAGGTCTAGATCAGCCAGCAGATTTTCCCAGCCGCCGCGCAAAACCAGACTGCCTTCCATTTTGTCGGGACTGCGAAAAAATATTTCGCCCTGACCGCCCTGCACGGCAAATTCCGCAGACACCAATCCGATCTCGCTTTCCAAATAACCCAGATCAGCAACCGCCAGCCGGCCGCCGCCGGACAATTCGGACAGCGGGCCTTTTAGCTCAAACGAAGCCGCGGCGAGACCGGAAAGGCCGTCCAGCGGCGCCAACGCGCTGTATTTTTTTCGCAGATCGACATCCCGAATACTGCCCTGCAAATTAATTTCGGGAAGCGGGCCGGGCAAAATCACGCCGTTGAGCGTCAGCGGCGCGCCGGACAGATCGGCCTGCAAATTATCAAAATAGATCTGCCCGTCCTGCCAGCTCAAAGTTCCGTTGATCTGCCGCAGCGGCTCGGTCAAAAGTCCGCCGGGTTTAAATTCTCCGCCGCTCACGTTCATTGCCGCGGCAAACACCGGCGCGGATTTTTCCCGGGCGGTGAGGCGGAAATCAATATCCGCGCGGCCGGTGTTAAGCTCGTAATCAGAAAAAGACAGCGCGTAAAAGCCGTGCTCAGCCAGCTCGACCCGCCGCGCGTTAATAGTCAAAGCATAACCTTTGCCGTAGCGGCCGTTGAGATACACGCCGGTATTTTGCCCAAGCGTGCCGGCCGCGCTAAAAACAATCTCACCGTCCTGGATCTCCGCCGTGCCGTTCAGACCGGACAACCGCTGCTCGTAGCGGCGCGGCAGAGGCTTTTTGCCCCAGCCCTTTTCATCAATGTACCGCACGCTGATATTGTTCAGGCTGACGCGTATTTTGGGCTGCGGCGTTTTTTTGCTATTCTCCTTTTGGTCTCCGCTGTCCGCCGGCAAAACCAAATTCCACTTGTCCTGCGCGTCGCGTTTGAGCAGCAGATAGGCGTCGTTTACCGAGATGGTGCGGAGATTGGACACAATGTCCATTCTTTGCAGGAGAATATTTTTAAGGCTGTAGGTCAGCTCGGCGCGCCCGATCAAGATCGTATTCTGGCCGCCAGCCTCGCTGACCGTCACGTCGTTTAAGATCAAGCGATTGTATAAATTGCCGCGCAGCTCGCCGATCGCCACATTTTTAGAGATCAGCGCGCCCAGCTGTTCTTCCAGCAGCGGCTTTATGTACCGCCGCACATCCAGCGGGTTGGCGAACACGGCCGCCCAGAGCAGGAAAAACAGGCAAAAATAGCGCCAGCGCAGCATGCCGAATACTAGCAAATTTTCTGCTAAAATACCTTTTATGCGCCTGCTCAAAAGATTGGATTTCTGGCTGCTCGCTGGATTTATTTTAATCTTCTTTTTTATCCTGCCCTGCGTGCCGGTCATCGACGGTGACACTTTTTATTATCTTGGCCGAGCGCGGCGGATACTGGCCACCGGCGACCTGTTTAACAGTCAGTTCCTGATGACCAAACCGGTGCTCGGCCTGTGGTCTATGGCTTTGAGTTTAAAAATTTTCGGCCTCAATCTTTTTGGCGTATATTTCTGGCATACTATTTTTGCGGCGGCCGCGCTTGGCCTGCTCTACTATTTTACCCGCAAACATTTTGACCGGCGGACAGCCTTGTGCGCCGCGGCTATTCTGCTTACTTCTCTAATGTTTTTTTATCAAACAGCTTCTCCCATGCTGGATATACCCATGCTGTTTTTCCTGCTTCTCGGGCAAATTCTGGCTTTAGAATATTTACAAACCGGACGGCCGCGGTATCTTTACAGCCTGGGTCTGGCGACCGGCCTGGGTTTTCTGACCAAAGGTCTTTTGCCGGCGGCGCTGCCGTTCCTGACAGCCGGAGCATATCTGCTGGTCACGCGGCGGGAGCGGGTCTGGCGCGCGGAATTTCCGCGGCAGCTCGGGCGGCTGGCCGTAACCGGGCTTATTTTTCTGGCGGTCTGTTCCGTCTGGCTTATTCCGCAATTTCAAAATCACGGCGCTGAGTTTGGCGCGGCGCTGTACCGCGAAAACATCGAGAGATTTTTTCACCCGATCGACGAGACCGGCGGTTACCGCGAAGTATCTTCCAGCGCGCAGATCGACCCGCATCTAAATATTCTTTATCTCTGGCTGGGTTTCCTGCCGTGGAGTCCGTTAATTATTCCGGCCCTTCACGCCGCTTACAAAAATAAATATTTCAACCGCCGGCCGGAAATTTTGTTCATGCTCTGCTGGTTTTTTCTGGAGCTTTTCTTGACTTCGGTCTCCGGACATTACAAAGGCCCGCGTTATTTACTGCCGCTTTTTCCGCCGTTGAGCATTTTATGCGGCGCATTTTTAACTTCGTCCGCCGCAAATAAATACGCCAAAACTATTTCTCTTTCTTTCTTTTGGACTGGATTTGTTTTTGCCGGATTGGCTTTAGCCCTGCCTTTTATCAAATACACACACGGCGAAGAAGTTTACCTGCCGGTAGTCCTGCCTTTTCTGATCTATTTTGTCATCAGCCTGTTTGGCTCGGCGCGGCT
Organism: Candidatus Margulisiibacteriota bacterium; assembly: GCA_031268855.1. NCBI lineage: Bacteria > Bacillati > Candidatus Margulisiibacteriota > Candidatus Margulisiibacteriota bacterium. The sequence continues at coordinate 34,376 of JAIRWS010000021.1, forward strand.
GGCGCGTCAGGGGCGCGGCTGGCAATTTACGCTGCTTAGCGCGCTGGTCAGTTACATTATCTTATTTACCTGCGCGGCTTTATTTTTGCCCGGGGTACAGTTCCCGGAAAGATACGCTGACCCGCGCGCGCGGATACTAAAATAACATGCTTTACCCGCTGGCTATTTTTTCCGAACAGGATTTGCGCCGCGAGATGCTGGCTATTGACGTCAGCGCCGAGGGCGCCAAATATATGCGGGACAAATTGTCTTTACAAACTGTCAAGATAATCAATTTGACCGGCTCCTGCGCCATTATATTAAAAGAAGAGGCTTTGTCCGCCGGCGCGGAATGTGCCATACCGCGTGAGGTAATTTTGGCGCCGCGTCAGAAATATTCCGCGCTGCTCTTTGGCACGCGGCGGCAGTTCAAAAAAATTCAGGCCAAAATAAAAAACCAGGCTTTCCAGGAATTACGCGAATTAGCTCTGGCTCTGGCCAAATACTGCGTTGAACCCAGACCAAAATCTCCGCTGCTCATGGGCATTTTAAATGTCACGCCGGATTCGTTTTCCGACGGCGGGCAGCACAACGCTAGCGCGCCTGCTGTCCGTCAGGCCCTGCGCCTCTGGCGCGAAGGCGCGCGGATCATCGATATCGGCGGCGAGACCACCAAACCCGGCGCGCCGGAGATCAGCGCGGCGGTAGAGCTGCGCCGGACGATTCCGGTTATTCAAGAAATTCTGCGCCGCCGGCCCCAAGCAGTTATTTCGATCGACACGACGAAAAAAGCCGTCGCGCTCGCCGCGGTCAAAGCCGGCGCGCGGATCATCAACGATGTTTCCGGCCTGACCCGCGAACCGCTGCTGGCCAGGATCGCCGCGGAGCATAATACCAAATTGATCGTCATGCACCGCGCCGGCAATTCGCGCGTCATGCAGCAGAAAACCAAATACGCCGATCTGCTCGGCGACATTTTGCGTTTTTTGGAAAACAGCCTGCTGACCGCGCGAAAATACGGCGTGCCGCGCGAAAATATTATTGTCGACCCGGGCATCGGCTTCGGCAAAACCACGGCGCAAAATCTTTATCTGCTCAAAAATCTGCGGGCTTTTCATTGCCTGGGCTGCGCCGTGCTGCTGGGCGCGTCGCGCAAATCCGTCATCGGCGACACTTTGCGCCAGCCAGTCGAACAGCGTGAATTCGGCACCGCCGCGGCCAGTATTGCCGGAGTTTTAGGGCAGGTTGATTATCTGCGCGTGCAC
>JAIRWS010000022.1 GCA_031268855.1 Candidatus Margulisiibacteriota bacterium
TGCGTCTCGAAAAAATAACGAAACAGTATGCCAGTCTCAAGGCTGTCGATAAGGTCAGCATTGACATACCGCCGGCCAGTATTTTTGGCATTATCGGGCGCAGCGGCGCCGGTAAATCCACGCTGCTGCGTCTTATGGATCTGCTGGAAAAACCGGACTCCGGCGCGGTGTATCTCGGCGAACGGCGCGTGGACAGCCTGTCCGGGCGAGAGCTGCTGCTGGAACGGCGCAAAATGGGCATGATCTTTCAGAATTTCAATCTCTTTAGTTCGCGTAATGCGGCGGACAATATCGCCTACCCGCTGGAAATCGCCGGACTGTCCCGCAAACAAATCGACCTGCGCGTCAGCGAATTGCTCGAACTGGTGCAGATCGCCGACAAACGCCGGGCGCGTCTCCGCGAACTCTCCGGTGGCCAAAAACAGCGTGTGGCGATCGCCCGCGCGCTGGCGGCCAGGCCTCAGATTTTATTCTGCGACGAAGCGACCAGCGCGCTCGATCCGCAGACCACACGCTCGATCTTGACTCTCATTAAAAATCTGCAAAAATTTTTGCAGATCACGGTCATTGTGGTTACGCATCAAATGGAAGTCGTCCGCGCGATCTGCTCGCAAGTGGCCGTGCTGGAAGCCGGACGCGTGGCGGAGAGCGGCGCGGTCGAAAATGTGTTCGCCAGACCAAAAACTGCCGCCGCCCGGGAATTGCTGCATGCCGCCTGAGCTCCACGAAATATTCAGCCTGCTGCCGCAGGCAACACTGGAAACCATTTATATGACTTTTGTTTCGACAGCTTTGGCCTGTCTCCTCGGCCTACCGCTGGGCGTGTATCTTTTTGTGACTTCGCCGGCCGGCCTGTGCCCGCAGCGCGCGGCCTACAATATCCTCTCCCGCCTCGTCAATTTGTTCCGCTCTTTTCCTTTTATTATCCTGATGATACTTTTGATGCCTTTGTCGCGCCTGCTCATTCACACCAGTATCGGCCCGGCCGCGGTCATCATACCGCTGTCTATCGGCGCCGCGCCTTTTGTCGCGCGGGTCGTCGAGGCGGCGCTCGAGGAAGTGGACAAAGGCTGTCTGCTGGCCGCTCAGGCTATGGGGTCGACCGACTGGCAGATCATTCGCAAAGCGCTGATCCCCGAAGCCCTGCCCGCGCTGGTTTCCGGTCTGGCGCTGACCACGATCACGATCATCGGTTACACGGCTATGGCCGGCGCGATCGGCGGCGGCGGTTTGGGCGATCTGGCCATTCGCTTCGGTTATTACCGTTTTCGGCAGGACATCACGCTCGCGGCTGTTGTGGTCATCTTGATTTTGGTAGAATTAATACAATTAGCTGGTGTCCTGCTCAGCCGCGGTCTGCTGGCTAAAAGATAAGGCGGTCAGGTTTAAGCGTAAACTTCCTGCATTTTAGAAAGGGTGACATTTATGAAAAATCGTAAGGGACTGCTCCTGCTTTTCATTTCGATATTACTATTGCTGCTGGCCGGCTGTGCGCCAAAGGCGCCGAAAATTACGCTGACTATTGGCGCGTCGCCTGTGCCGCATGCGGAATTGCTCAATCTGGTCAAAAGCGATCTCGCCAAGGACGGCCTTGAATTAAAGATCGTCGAATTCACCGATTACGTGATGCCCAATGCCGCGCTGCTTTACGGCGACATCGACGCCAATTTTACCCAGCATCTGCCCTATCTCAACTCTAATCCCGAGTGGGCGGAAAAACTGCGTCCAGCTTTTGGCGTGCACATCGAGCCTTTTGGCCTGTATTCGCGGCGGCACAAAAGCATTGCCGACCTGCCCGACGGCGCGCTGATCGCCATACCCAACGACCCCACCAACGGCGGGCGGGCGTTGCTCCTGCTGGAAGCCCATAAACTGATCGCGCTACGAAAAGGCGCGGGTTTGAAAGCCACGGAAAAAGATATTGCCGTCAACCCGCGTAAATTTAAATTCCGCGCTCTGGAAGCCGCCCAGCTGCCGCGCGCGCTCATCAATGTCGACGCGGCGGCGATTAATGGCAATTACGCTCTGGACGCCGGTTTAAATCCGGTCAAGGATTCGCTTGTTATTGAAGGCGCGGACTCGCCTTACGTGAATATTGTCGCGGTGCGCAGCGGTCAGGAAAACGACCCGCGCATCTTGGCTCTCCAAAAAGCGTTGCTTTCGCCCAAAGTTAAGAAGCATATAGAAGCAACTTATCACGGCGGCGTGGTAGCGGTGTTTTAGTTTATTTTACTTGACAGCTTTTTCATTTTCACGTTATCATATTAAATATATAGGATTAATGTAATATACATTCAAGAAAGGAGGCTGAATAAACCCCAAGGGATTCGGCAAATGTTTTTTAGAAAATTTCAGGAGGCTAAAATGAAAAAATTGTTAGCGGTTTTGTTGCTGGTTTTCAGCAGCGCGCTGGTCGCCGCGCCAAAAGAAGGTTTGTGGGGCGAGCTGGACAAATGGAAAAAAGATTACAAATGGGTGGATTTGAGCTGGGAAGTCAGCCCGCAAACCCCGCATTGGTGGGGTTTTGACGCGCTGACCGTCACGCCCAAATATACTTTTGATGGCACGTTTAAAGATTTTGGCGAAAACGAAAACAATTCGTTCTCGGCTTCCCTTTATACCCTGCCCGGACAATACGGCACGCATACGGATTTTCCCGGCCATTTCGACCGTAAGGGACGCAAGAGCGGCAGTTACGGCCCGAAAGATCTGGCCTATGCGCTCGTGGTCATCGACAGATCCGCCGCGGTTAAGAAAAATTTCGACTATGCTCTGACCAAGCAGGACATTCTGGATTTTGAGGCCAAGCACGGCAAAATACCAGCCGGCGTTTTTGTGGTATTTCGCAGCGACTGGTCGAAGCGGTCTTTGAACAATTTTGAAGCCGTTGACGCTGACAACAACGCGCATTATCCGGGCTGGAGCATCGAGGCTTTGCAATTTTTGGTCAAGGAAAGAAATATCGCGGGCATCGGCCACGAGACGCCGGACACAGACCCCGCCGCTGTGGGCAACAGCGACGCCGGCATGATCGGCGAGAATTACATTTTAAGTCAAGGCCGGCTGAATGTTGAGCTGCTAAAAAATCTCGACCAGCTGCCGCCGACCGGCGCGCTAATTTTTATCACGTATCCGAACATCAAAGACGGCGTGGGTTTTACCAGCCGCGTGTTCGCTGTCGCGCCGAAGTAATTGCGGAAATGAAATAATGAAAAACCACTCTCACGTTTAAATTAATCTTAACATTAAGCGTGAGAGGGCTTATAATATAATTATGTTTCAGCATAAGATGATAAATATCTCCCCCCCCCCCCCGCACATCCAATCACTCGTTAGCCTTAATAAAAATAATAAGTCCTTTTTATTGAAAGGGGTTTATTATTTATGAAAAAAATTTTAAAAAAGCTTAGAGCATTTTGGTGGAGTGGTGAGCAATTTCAGCCACAAAAAATTCATAGAAATTACGCTAAGTATGAAACCAAACAGAGATTGGAAAATCCAATTTATTTGGAACGTTATGGTTTTAAGGTTTTTTCGCAAAATGACGAAGACGGAATTATTGAAGAAATATTCAATAGAATAGGGACTACAAATAAAAAATTCGTGGAGTTTGGCGTACAGAATGGTCTGGAAAGCAATACCCACTTTTTATTGCATAAAGGCTGGAAAGGAGTCTGGATTGAAGGAAATAAAAGGGCTGTCGAAGAACTGCGTTTGTTCTTTAAGAAACCTCTAAAAGACTCCAGACTTTCCGCCATAAATGCTTTTATCACAGCCGCTAATATAAATCAGCTTATCAGCCTTAACGAAAATTGCAGCGGTGAAATTGATTTGCTAAGCATTGACATTGACGGCAATGATTATTGGGTATGGGAAGCAATATCCTGCATAAAACCACGGGTGGTAGTTATAGAGTACAATGCGAAATTTCCGCCCGCGCATGAATGGGTGATGAAATATGACGAAAAACATATCTGGAGTGGAGACGACGAGCAGGGGGCCTCGCTAAAATCTCTGGAATTGCTAGGAGAAAAACTTGGTTATCAACTGGTTGGAACAAATATGACTGGAACAAACGCTTTTTTTGTAAAAAAAGAACTGGCCAAAAATTTATTCCCCCAGCCAGCCAAAGCCGAAAATCTTTACAATCCGACAAGATGGGATATGCGCTATGTTAGCGGACATCCAGCAAAAAAATATATAGGGAACTGAAATTTGGCGATCTGGCCGAGTTTACAGAATTACTGACTGAAAATTGCTTTCACATCTAAATCATTGTTAATATTCAGAGTTACTTCACATTGGTTTGTCGGTGTTAAGCCTATCCATTCAGAGAACGTTTTATCAGCCGCGTTTGGCGAAGATACGGCGTTCAAAGTCAAGGCCATGCCTCGCTCAAAAGACAACGCTAATATACTGCCGCTAACTGTTTGATTCCCGGAAGAAGTCACTTCCACATAGCCGTTGCCGGAAACGCTTACGGATAATTTAGCCAGCGGGTCGTCTGGTGTCGTGCTGCCGAGAAAAGTGTCTTTTTGCATCAAGCCACAGCCGGTCAGAACCAAGGCCAGCAGTACCGCAACTGCCAGCGCGGGAAGCATTGCTCTTTTTATTGCCATCATCAAACTGGAACCCCCATAAACTCGCTGTACTTATTATACTATATTCTGCTATAATTCGCCCCCTACAAAATAAAGGAGAAAATAATGACAAAGCAAGTAGCGCTTGAAGCACAGACGCGCGATGGGCTGGGCAAAGAAAAAGCGAAAAAACTGCGTGGGCAGGGTTTGATCCCGGCGGAATTTTACGGCAAAGGCACGGAAAACCTGCATCTCACTGTCGATCACAAAGAATTTGAAAAGGCTCTCAAAAATTCCGAAGCCAAATACAACTCGCTGTTCAAGCTGAGTATCAAGGACAAAAGCGAAGAGATCGTCCTGCTGCGCGATTACCACAAAGATCCGTTGACGGATCGTTTCTGGCATCTGGATTTTTATAAGATCGACACCAAGCATCCGATCTCGGTCAAGGTGCATATCAAGCTGGTCGGTGAGTGTCCGGCAGTCAAGGCCGGTCTGATGCTGGCGCAGGCCGTGCATGAACTGCCGATCAAATGTCTGCCGCTGGAGATCCCCACGGTCATTGAGGTTGATATTTCCAAACTGGAGAATGCTCACGACGCGGTGCGCATTGGCGATCTCCATCTGCCCAATATTACGATCGAGCTGCCAGCCGGGCAGGAAATCGTCCACGCCGAAGTGCCGCGCGAACTGAAGGTTGAAGAAACCGCAGTAGCAGCGACAGCCGAAGTGCCGGCTACAGAGCAAAAAGCGGAAGGCGACGCGCCGAAAGCCGAAGCGGGCAAGGAAACCAAACCGGAAGCGAAAAAAGAAGAACCGAAGAAATAATGAACAAAGTAGAACTTGCCCAACGCATCAAAGCGGCCGCTTTTTTGGAAGGCGATTTTACTCTGCGTTCCGGCAAACACAGCAAATATTATGTCGACAAATATCTTTTCGGCACCAAGCCTGAGATTTTAAAACCGCTCGCCGCGGAGCTGGCCAAAATTCTGCCGCCGCTGGAAAGTTTTGACCGGCTGGCCGGGCCGGAATTGGGCGCGGTCACGATCACCAGTGTGCTGGCCTGCGAGATCAACAAACCGTTTGTGCTGGTGCGCAAGGCCGCCAAAGGCTACGGCACGGATAAAATATTTGAGGGCGAGCTAAATAAAGGCGAGCGCGTTGTTTTAATCGAGGATATTTTGACCACGGCCGGAGCGGCGCTTTCCGCGGCCGAGCGGCTGCGGGATTACGGCGTGGAGATAGTTAAGATCATCGGCGTGGTTGACCGCGAGGAAGGCGCCGCGGAAAACATCGCCCAGGCCGGTTTTCAAATGGACGCGCTGCTTAAAAAGTCGGACTTGGGGATCTAACGCTTCAATTCAAAATCATAACTATCCTACACCGCGCCGTCGGGTATTTACCTGGCGCCTACGCATAGCATTTACGGATAAAAATCAGCGCATAAGACTGCGGCTCAATATTGAGTTTGATTCCGGTGGTGGTGTTTTCGTCTGTCGTGCCGCTAACAGGATGATTATGGCTGCCAGCTGACAGCATATAAGTGTGATACACCGGAGTGCACGTACTAACATTTATCCCATAAGTATTACCTCCAGCGATCGGGTTCATGACCATAGGGTGTGTATGCTCACCAGCTTCATTAGTTGTTGTGCTAAAGTTGTGACTATGCGCCGGCAGATGATTTGCCATTATCTGAACTTCATGATTGGTATTGCCGGCCGTTCCAAATTTACTAAAATGATCCGTGCCCTTAATAAATCTGCTTATCAGATCGGGACAGCCCTTTCCGGCATTGGCCGATGTGCAGGCATACCAGCCCGGCAGCGTGGCATTGTCGGCCCAGTTTGTGCCATCGTACATAATAATTGTGCCCACTGGCAAAATATCCAGACTGTCTTTAACCGCCTGCAATTCATTGGTCAACTCAGTTCTTAATGTATCAAAATTGGCGCCTATCAGTTTGGCTGACGGATAATAACTGTCACTAGAGTTGCTGCTCAAAGTCCCCGCGGCATCCGTTGAATACATCTGCTTGTTGGCGACGTTCTCTTTGGTATGCAAAGCGTTGCGCATGCTTTCAGCGGAAAGCTTGTTACCTTCTTCAATTCCGTAATCCGTACCTTTAAAATCCGTGTCTGTTGCATCGGTATAATTGTCTGCGTTTGCCATAAAAATACCCCCTTTAGCTTATACGTCAGAAAGATAATATTTTTAACATACACTTACACCTGTTGACGTATAGAAATGATTATAACCCAAAGATAAACTTTGTCAACAAGCTAAAAAAGGATTTTATCACATGGACGTAAAACCGCTAAAGGAAATCATCAGCCGAAAATTAACTTTTCTTCTAAAGAAAAGCGGTAAAACTCTTAACACCACCGCCGAAGATCTGCAAATGCCGTTGAGTCAATATTACAGATTACTAAAAGGCCAGCGCCTACCGTTATTGCCGACGTTTGTGCATATCAGCAAGGCCTATGGAATGAATTTGGATTGGTGGTTTAAGGACATAGAATCACTGCCAAAACAAATAGAAGCCGCGGAAAACCCTACAGAATACCAGCTCTTTAAAACATTAAAAGGCTTCGACGCCAGAGGCCAAAAGATCGCGCTGGCCCTGCTGAAAACGCTGGCCAAAAGCCTGAAAAATTAAGTAAATTATCTCCTTTAAAAGAAGTTACTCTACGCCGAACCGCTGATTCAACGCGCCGCCCAGACCGAGCAGGAGCAGGATAAAAAACAACGGCCGGCCGAGGTATGGAATGAACGGGCAAAAAAACAGCGTGGTTGTGCCGAGAAATATCTCCAGATAAATGTGGTCGCGGTAAGTGAAAATTTTGACGATAGTTTCGCCGAGCATTATGGCCGCGCTGTAAAAAGCAAAGAGCATAAAGAATATATACAGAGCCGCGAAAACCGGCGCAAGAAAAATCCCAATTCCTGTGCCGAGCAACGCCGCAAAAACGATCGGCGCGAGGAGCAGCCCGAAAAATCCGCTGACCAAAGCGTTAGGCCATTTGACGCGCAAATATTCGCCGACATTTAAAATATTTGGCCGCAGAAAATACAAAAAGAAAAAGCCTAAAATCGCAAAACTTAAGTAGATCCAGAATAAAGCGCTGTTGAAATTAAAAAAACCGCGCCAGTATGTCAGGACGCGCAGGGCCGCCTCGATTATTATTTGGCCGCTGAAGAGGCCTTTTTCCGCCAAAACAAGCAATACGCGCATAAAACAATTTTACCATAAAACACTTCCCGGAATTGAGAAAAATTTGTCATTGCGTGGTTTTTCCTTTAAAATGCCTTTTGGCACGGGCGCGTATAGCTCAGGTGGTTAGAGTGCTTGCTTGACATGCAAGAGGTCTGTGGTTCGAGTCCACATACGCGCACTCGAACTTAACAAGGCCACGAAGTGGCCGACGTTAAGTGAGAGTCACAAGCCGCCGTAGGCGGCGAAGTGACAAGGTCGGAGAAATGACAAGCGATATGAATTTGGTAAGGAGGTGTTTTATGGCTAAAAATGAAAAAGAGAATAAGGAAATTTTTAAATGGTACGGCTGGGCTTCGCCAGTCGGCATCGGCATTTTCTTTGTGTGCTGCGCTTTGACACTGTTTCTGCTGGCGCAGACGACGATTTCGGCGGTGGAGTCCGCGCGCCGCAGTGTTTTGTTTGAGCAGATGAAAACTAAATAGTCAATGATGGGCATATAGCTCAGCTGGTTAGAGCGCTCGCTTCACATGCGAGAGGTCCGAGGTTCGAATCCTCGTATGCCCACCAAGCGCAGGTTGCGCTTGGTATCAAATCGCGCGCATAGAAAGCCACGCGATTTGTCATTCGAACTTAACAAGCGGCGCGGCCGCGAAGTTAAGTGAGAGCCACAAGCCCGCGTAGCGGGCGAAGTGACAAGTTTTCGCAAAAGATAGTTCGGAAAACAATAAATCAAGGTCGAAGCAGTAACAAACGAGACAAATACGATTACTTAACCCAGATTAAGGCCAAACATGGTTATGGGATAAATGAATTTGGAAAAAGATCAAAACGGAATGATTCTAACACAATTGGATAACTCTGCTGGCCGAACAACAAATAGTGTGCCCGTGGCATCAGAGAAACTTGACTCAAGGCTTCTACAAGGCTATTGATGATCCTTCCCCGTAGAGAGATTGAGGGCATATTTCTTAAGGACTTGATCTCATTTGAGATATACTCACGCAACTTTTTATTCTCTATCCGCTGAAAGAGATGATATACGTGTACTATTTCTTCCTCATAGTCTTGTTCGGACGGCCAATACTGTGGCAGTAAAAGGCGTTGAATTCTTGTTTCCACGATATCCTCTATACGTTTGGTACTTTCCCGCGTTTCCTCGTTCAATTTAGAAACATTAGGCATAGCGTATAGTTTGCTAAACATAATATAATTACCTCCAAGTGAGTCTTTAAATTATATCGTAAGCAGCGGAGAAATATTGCAAATATTTTTAGAGCGTAAACCACTCCGCCCAGCTTGGATGCGGGTGGATCATTTTTCGCAGCGCGGCATATTTGGTCTGCGTGTTGATGAGCGCCACCGCCTCACCGATCAGCGCGTCAGCGTTTTCGGACACGATGACGCAGCCGACGATAATATCCTGAGTGTCGAGATATAATTTTAAAAATCCCTCGGTTTGATTTTCGGTCTGCGCGCGGCCAAGCAGTGCGAGCGGAGACTGACGGCACTTGTCCGTGTATTGGCCGACACTGGCGATCTGCGGAGAAGTAAAGATGACGCGCGGCATGACAGTTTGGTTGATGACCTGCGGGGTTTTTGCCAATAAATTATCCGCCGCGGCCAGTCCTTGATAAGTCGCCGCGTGCGCGTAAAGCGCGAGATTATTCACATCGCCGATCGCGTAGATACTAGACACGCTGGTCTGTAAATTTTCATTGACGCTGACAAAACCTTTGGCGTCTTTCCGCACGGCCGGATCTAAAATATAATCCGTAGCGGCGCGGCGACCGGCGGCCAGCAGGCACAGCTCAGCCGCGACAGTTTGTCCGCCGTTTAGATAGAGCGTTTTGTTTTCGATTTTTTCAATTTTGCTGTTCAGCAAAAACTGGCAGCCAGCGCGCTCCAGACTTTTTTGCATTAAGCCGACGGCTTCGCGGTTTTCCTGCGGCAGGAGTTCCGGCAGGACGTCGACCAGAGTCACCTGGCTGCCTAGCCGGCTGTATAAGTCCGCGAATTCCAAACCGATGACGCCCGCGCCGATGATAGCCAGCGTGGACGGGACGGTCTTGTTTTGCAGCAGCTGAATATTGTCCAGCAGCCATTGGCCGTCGGTCTGTAAATTGGGAATTGTGCCGGGCAGCGCGCCGGTCGCCAAAATTATATAGTTAGCCGCTATGTCGCCTGAAGTGCCCGAAGACGGTGTGACCGATACGATTTTCCCCGGCAGTAATTTTGCCGCGCCAAACAAAGTTTCCACGCCGCTGTCTTTGAGAAAAATCTCGATGCCTTTTTGCAGACGTTTGAGCAAACGGTCTTTGCGGTCGAGCAAAGCGTCAAAATCCAATTCTGCTTTTTCCACGCTGATACTGAACAGACTGGCTTTTTTTATCCGCTGCAAAAAATGCGCCGCGCCGAGCAAAGTCTTGACGGGAATGCAGCCGTTATTGAGGCACGCGCCGCCAAGCTGCTGTTTTTCGATCAACAGCGTTTTTAGGCCGCCTTTGGCCGCGCGTGCTGCCGCGGCGTAGCCGCCAGGCCCGGCGCCGATGACCAAGAGATCATATTTTTTCATAGAAGTTTCAGCAGTCCTTCAAGAATTTTGCTGCGCAGTTCCAGTTGTTCTTTGGCCGCGGCGTACAGATTGTTCTTGATCTGCTGCTTGACGTCGGTGTTTTCCAGCAGCTTGTAAAAGAAATCCTGGACTTTTTCGCGCACAATTATCGAGATGATCGCCCGTTGTTTGCCGGAGTAGAGTTTCAGCAGCAAACGGGTCTTTTTAAAAAGCTCCGGCAAATCTTGCGTGCTGGTGGTCAGATAAGCGCGCGCGTTTACGGACAGACGCTCTTCGGTTTTTTCTTCCAGTTCATCCGGCAGATAAGAGCCGATCTGCATCAGCAGAGTATTCATGGTTTCCGCCGGCAGAGCGGAGATGATCAGAAATAATCCATTGGCCAGATTTTCCGCGCTGATGTTTTTGTCAAAAATGCGCAGCGGATTTTCCGCCGTTTTTTCCATAAAAGCTTTTTCGTTTTTTAGACGGCTGACAGTTTCTTTGAAAGTTTCTCTGATGACCGCCAGATCGTTTTTGCCAAAAGCCGCGTCCGCCGCCGCGCCAAAAAAAGAATGTTTAAACTCGCGCACCAGTTTTTCAGTCTCGGCGTCGTAAAGCCCGGGCGTGATAACGAGACTTTGCAGCTTGCTCAAAATTTTTACTTTGTAGCCGCTGTCCGTTTTTTGTACGGCGATGGGTGAGCGGCCGACGCCGTTGAGCAGGGAGAGAGTTATCAGCAGACAGCCCTGCACAAAACTGACCAGCGCGTCCAGGCCCTTATTTTTTTGCCACGCTTCGCGCGACAGCGCGGTCTGGCCGGAGAGCATTTCCAAAAAGATGCCGCGTTCCGCCGAACCTTTTTCCCAGAGCTTCCGGCCTTTTTTGAAAAGCAAGTCCAGACCGATTTGCAGAGCAGCCAAATCGTTTTCCGAGCTGAACTTAGTGGTTTCCAGTAGATCCAAAATTTGGCGGGTCTTGTCCATAATTTAACCCGCGGCCCGCAGCAGCAATTCATTGAGCTGCCGGGCGAAATCCAGCGGATCGTCGAGCTTGCCGCCGTCGGCGATGACCGCCTGTCCGTAAAGCAGTTTGGCCAGGCCGCCTAATTTTTCTGGCGCGGCGTTTTGCAGTTTTAGGATCAGCGGATGTTCGGGATTTAATTCCAGAATTTTTTTCTGCTCGGGAACTTCCTGCCCCATGGATTTGAACATTTTGCGCATTTGTGGCGACAGGGCGTCCGCGCCAGCGGCCAGACCGCAGGGGCTGTCGGTCAATCTGGCGGAACAGCGCACATCCTGCACCTGATCCCGCAGGGCGGCCTTAAAATTATTCAGCAGACTGCCGAATTTTTCCGCCGCCGCTTTTAATTTGGCTTCCGTTTCTTTTTTGTCGCCAAGCTCAAGATCGGCTTGGTCGATAGCCTGCAGTTTTTGGCCTTGATATTCGTAAAGCTGCGGGATCACAAATTCGTCGACAATGTCGTGCAGGAAAAGCACCTCATAATTTTGCGCTTTAAACGCGCCGAGATGCGGCGAAGCGAGAGCCTGTCCGCGCGTCTCACTGACGAGATAATAAATAGCTTTTTGTCCGCGCGGCATAGCTTTGACATACTCGGCCAAACTGCGGAATTTTTCCGACTGACTGGTCGTGAACAGCAGCAAGTCTGCCAGCGCGTCTTTGTTTTCATGATCATAGTGCAGACCTTCCTTGAGCGCCGCGCCAAATTCTTTGTAGAAAAGCAGATATTTTTCCGGCTCTTTTTCTTTCAGCGTTTTCAGAACACTCAATACTTTTTTAACAATATTTTTCTTGATCTTTTCCAGCTGCGCGTCTTCCTGCAGTATTTCCCGTGACACATTGAGCGGCAGGTCGCTGGAGTCCACCACGCCTTTTAAGAAACGCAGATATTCCGGTATCAATTTCTGGCAGTCGTGCATGATGAAAATGCGCTTGATGTATAGATTTAAACCCAGCGCGTGCTCCTTGGTGAAAAGATCAAACGGCGCGTGCTCCGGTATGTACAGCAAAGCCTTGAACTCGCTCGTGCCCTCGGCGGCGTAATGGATTATTTCCAGCGGCTTGTCGTAGCTGTGCGCGATATGTTTGTAAAAATCCTCGTATTCCTCCGGCGGGATGTCGTTTTTGTTTTTAGTCCAAAGCGCCTTTTGCGAATTTAATTTTTCTTCGACAATTTTTTTCTCCGGCTTGGCATTCTCGACAGGCTTGCCGTCTTTGTCCTGGGGAATTTCTTCGCGCTCGATGTCCATGTAAATAGGATAATCCACATAGTCGGAATATTTTTTGACCAGCTGGCGGATGGTGTATTCGTCAAGATATTCTTTGGCTTCTTTTTTGAGCTGCAAAATTATTTCCGTGCCGCGCGTGGTTTTGGCGGACTCGCCCAGCTCATAGCTGCCCTGTCCGGCGGAAGTCCAGCTGGCCGCCGCGCCGCTGGCTGTTTTGGCCTGGACAGTGACTTTATCCGCCACCATGAATGCCGAATAAAAACCCACGCCAAACTGCCCGATCAGCTCCGGGCCGTCCTTGGCTTTTTTGATCTGCTCGACAAATTCTTTGGTGCCGCTACGGGCGATGGTGCCGAGATTGGCGACTAATTCCTCGCGCGTCATGCCGATACCGTTGTCCGTGATCGTCAGCGTGCCCGCTTTGTCGTCGCGGAAAATTTTAATGCGCAGCTCCGTATTGCCGCTAAGCAGGTCTTTGTTTTGCAACGCCGCAAAACGCAGTTTGTCCAGCGCGTCCGAAGCGTTGGAGATCAGCTCGCGCAGGAATATCTCGCGGTGCGAATACAGCGAGTGGATCACCAGCTCCAATAACTGGTTGACCTCGGTTTTAAACTCGAATTTTTCAGCGGACATGGAAAACTCACTCCCTTAAATTGATAGGCTAAAATTATAATGGATTATACTGTATGGAAACTAAATCGCAAAGCCGCCGCCTGCCTACCGCAAAAGCTCGGACAGGCTGATCTCCAGGCCGGTGGCGATGCGCTCCAGATTGGAGATGCGGGCGTCGACCACGCCCTGCTCGATGCGG
>JAIRWS010000023.1 GCA_031268855.1 Candidatus Margulisiibacteriota bacterium
GCCTATCTTGAACTAGCCCTGCGCAAACGCGCCACGGTCGGCACGCTGGATGGCCGGCTGAAAACGGCCTGCGTCAAAGCCGGACTGACAACTCTAACTACGCCTTGACCGGTTTTTTAGCCTTGGCCAAAATCTTGCTTTTCAGCCGCGCGGCTTTGTTGCGGTGAAATACACCTTTAGACGCAGCGCTGTCGACACGCGCTAAAAATTTTTTCAGCAGAGCGTCTTTATTTTCGCCGCCTTTGAGCAGAACGTCTTCCGTCTGCTTACGCAGAGTTTTTACTTCCGAACGCGCCGCTTTGTTCCTCAAATTATTGCGTTCCGTGATCTTGATCCTTTTTTTGGCGGATTTTATGTTGGCCATCGCTGACTTTTTCTCCTTTTTCTTGTCATTTGCTGACGCGGCCGGTATAATAACATACCTATGTCAGTTTTGGAATGGTTTAGCAAGCAAAAAGAAAATGCTTCTGAAAAAACTGCCGAACGTTTGGATATTCCAGGCGATCTGTGGGTGAAATGTCCGTCCTGCGCCACGATTTTGTACAAAAAAGATCTGGAGGACAATCAAAAAGTCTGCTCGAGCTGCGGGCACCACTTCCGCCTGACTTTTGCGGAAAGGCTGGCCTTGACCGCCGACGCGGGGTCTTTTCAGGAATTTGCCGCGGAGCTGACGGCGGTGGATTTTTTGGCTTTTGAGGACACCAAAACTTATCAAGCCCGCCTGCGGGAAAATCAGGCCAAAACAGGCCGTAGCGATGCGCTGGTCTGCGGCACGGCGGCCATTCAGAAATATCCGGTGATTTTAGGGATTATGGATTTTGCTTTTTTGGGCGGCAGCATGGGCTCGGTGTTGGGTGAGAAATTTGTCCGCGCGGTGGAAAAAGCGCTGGAGAAAAAAATACCGCTGGTTGTTTTTACGGCGTCGGGCGGCGCGCGCATGCAGGAAGGCCTGGTTTCGTTGCTGCAAATGGCTAAAACTTCCGCGGCGGTGGCCAAACTGAATGCGGCGCGCGTGCCGTACATCGTGGTGTTTACCGATCCGACTACCGGTGGCACGACGGCCAGCTTTGCTATGCTGGGCGATATTCATGTGGCGGAAAAAGGCGCGCTGATCGGTTTTGCCGGGCCGCGCGTGATCGAGCAGACTATCCGCCAAAAACTGCCGCGCGATTTTCAAAGAGCCGAATATTTAGAAGAACACGGTTTTCTGGACGCGGTGGTCTCGCGGTTGGAATTAAAAGATTATTTGGCCCGGATACTGAAACATTTTGTCCGGCAGGAAGTGTGACATGGCAGAAAATATTGGGGAGAAGAAAAAAATACTTTTGGATTTTGAAAAACCGGTGGCGGAGATCTACGAGGCGATCGCCGAACTGGAGGCTATGTCCAGAGCGCAGAAGATCAATGTGGACAAAGAAATTGCCGCGTTGAAAAAACGCGCCGCGCAAAAAGAAAAAGAAATTTTTGCCGCGCTGACCCCGCTCAATATCGTGCAGATCTCCCGCCATCAGCTGCGCCCTAGCGCGCTGGATTATATTGGGCTGCTCTTTACGGATTTTGTCGAGCAAAAAGGCGACCGGCTTTTCGGCGATGATCCGGCGATCGTTGGCGGCATTGCCTTTTTTCAGGGACAAAATGTGGCGGTGATCGGCCACCAAAAAGGCCATGACACCAAAGAAAACATTTACCGCAATTTCGGTATGCCACAGCCGGAGGGCTACCGCAAAGCGCTGCGCATCATGCGCGTGGCGGAGAGGTTTAATTTCCCGATCATTACTTTGGTCGACACGCCGGGCGCTTTTCCCGGGCTGGGCGCGGAAGAACGCGGTCAGGCCGAAGCTATCGCGCGCAATCTGCTGGAGATGTCCAGATTAAAAGTTCCGGTTTTGGCGATCATCACCGGCGAGGGCGGCAGCGGCGGCGCGCTGGGGCTGGCCGTGGCCGATCAAGTCCTGATGCTGGAGTACGCTACTTACTCGGTCATCACGCCCGAAGCCTGCGGTTCGATACTCTGGCGCGACCCGGCGCAGGCGGAAGCCGCGGCCAAAGCGCTGAAAATTACCGCGCCGGATCTGTTGAAATTAAAAATCATTGACGGGATCATTCCCGAGCCGTGGGGCGGGGCGCACAATGACCACGCGGCCGCCGCGCAGAATCTCGGCCAGGCTATCGCCGCGTTTTTGCAGAATTATTCCGACAAAACTACTGACGAAATCACCGCCGAACGCTATAATAAATTTAGGAATGTAGGGTTTTTTAAATAAGCCGAAGTGGCGGAATTGGCAGACGCGCACGACTCAAAATCGTGAACTCCTTGCGGGTGTGTGGGTTCAAGTCCCACCTTCGGCACCACATAAATTTCATAAAAAATACAACTAGTTTGTTGCCTTGCGGAGCAAAGCACACGCGAGCGTGCTTTGCTCCACCCAATGCGCGAGGTGGGGAATGTTAAAAGCTAGTAAAACAAAAAATGCACTTCTGATTTCAATCGATCAAATCGAGGGAATGCAGAACGTATCAGATAAGCAATTCCGAGAAGTGATTATGGCCATGCTGGAGATAGACCGTGGCAACGATCCGGCAATCGCCGACCCCATAGTTGATTTTATTGTTAATAGCAAAAAGGGTTGGGCAATAGAAAATCGAAAGAGCTACGAGGAAATATGCCGCCGCAATAGAGAGAATGGCAGAAA
>JAIRWS010000024.1 GCA_031268855.1 Candidatus Margulisiibacteriota bacterium
CCGCCGCGCTGGAGATGCTGATCTCCGGCATGTTTTTCCACCTGCGCAGCCTGCGGGACAGCGATTTTGTTATGCGGATCATCCGGCAGGTCAAGGCCGCTAAAAATCCGGCCTCGCTGGAAGACATAGACGCGGCGGCTTTTTTCCCGAAACGCGCCGGACGCGCTTTGGAGAAATTAACTGATATACCGGAAGACCTGCTTTTACTTTTTAAACAGGCCGCGCCTAAAGTTTTGGCCGGATTAGCCATAGAAGAATTAACTGTCCTGCTGCTGTCCACAACCACGCCAGACTGGCTGGTCAGGATTATTTTATCCGATAAACGCCTATTGAACATGCTGGGACAGTTCGTTTATCCGTCTTACGGCTGGTTCTCTCTCCCCGAGGACAAAGTACCCGACGAGCAAAAAGAGGCGGAGCTGGACAAAGTAATGGAGCAAGCGCGCAAAGTTCTAGAGTGGGTAAATAAATGTCCGGCGGAATATTTGCCGGCAAGCATAGACCCGTGCCCTCTGGATGTGCAGGAATGTGCGGCAGGGAGATTAATCAAGGAACTAGACAAATTTCCGGCTGACAAGCTGCTGACTTTAGTATCTCTCGACATCCTGCCAGCTTGGTTTCGCAAGGCCGCTGAAAAACGTTTCACCGAGATTACCAGCTCCAACACCGGCATTTCCACCCGCAGACGCAGACACAGAAAATCCGAGAATTAAAATGTGAAACATGGAGTATGTCGGTCGGTGAGCGGAGTATCCTGCGGATACGCTGGCGAAGGGAGCGGAGTGTGTCGGTCAGTGACTGTAAGCCCGCTAGGGAGCGGAAAATCTGCCCTATTCAAATCGTATACTCCACCGCCGGACGCTGCGCGCCCAGTTGGAATTCTTCCAGCAGAGCTTCTTTGAGCCGCGCAAACTCCGCGCTGCCTCTGTCCCGCGGACGCGGCAGTTCCACGGGAATAATTTTTTTGATAATCCCCGGCCGCGAGGACATGATCACCACACGGTCGCCCAGATATACCGCTTCTTCCACATCGTGCGTGATCATGAGCATCGAGATTTTTTCTTTGCGCCAGATTTTTTCCAGTTCTTCCTGCATGTAAATGCGGGTCAGCGCGTCCAGCGCGCCCAGCGGCTCATCCAGCAAAAGCAGCTCGGGACGGTTGACCAGGGCGCGCGCTATGGCCACCCGCTGCGCCATGCCGCCAGACAGCTGATAGGGAAAAGCCTTTTCAAAACCGGTCAGGCCGACCAGCGCCAAATGCTGCCGGATCAGCGGCGCGCGTTGCGCCGGAGCCAGCTTGTGCAGGCCAAAAGCCACATTGTCCTCTACGCTCAGCCAGGGCAATAGGCGGTGCTCTTGAAAAACCACGCCGCGCTCCGGCCCGGGGCCGCGTATCGGCTCGCCGTTCAAACAGCACCGTCCGCTATAGTCCGTGTCCAGCCCCAGAATTATTCTCAAAAGCGTAGTCTTGCCGCAGCCGCTGGAACCGATGATCGAAACGAATTCACCAGATTTGACGGAGAGATCGATGTTCTCCAAAACCGGCAGAACTTTTTCTTCGATAATAAATTGTTTATTCAGCCCGCTGATCTCTAATTGGTCAGCCATATTAGCACCCGCCTCTCGTTCCTTCTTTTTTAAAACGCCGCAATAATTTTTGCTGCAAGAGTTCAATTAAATAATTCAAACTCAAAGTAACGACCACGATCAAAAACACTCCAGCAAAAACCACATCCATATAAAAAATTTCCCGCGCGTCGGAGATCAGCGCGCCCAAGCCCACCGGCGTGCTGATCATGATCTCGGCAGCCACCAGCAGTATCCAGGACATATTGAAACTCAAAACCACGCCGGTCAAAATGGACGGCAGCGCGGCCGGTAAAATAATTTTGCAGCAGGACTGCCAGAGTCCGAGCCGATAAACCTGTCCCAATTCCAAATACTGTTTGGGCACGCCGGCAATTCCAGCGTAGGTATTCAGCGCCATAGGTGTAAAAGCGCCCAGCGTGATAAAGGTAATGCGTCCAGCCTCGCCGGTGCCGCACCAGATAATGATCAACGGTATCCAGCCGACGAACGGCACTTGCCGCAAGGCGTGAAACAAAGGTAAAAATAAACGCTCCGCTTTGGGCGACAGCCCCAGCGCCAGACCGAAAAGAAAGCCCAAAATATTGCCCAGCGCAAAACCGCGAAAAACCCGGGCCACGCTAAGGGCCATAGCCAGACCTAAATTTGTCGAAAAATCAACTCTGCTGCCAGTGCGGAATAATTCCCACAAAGCTTCTAGCACGCTGCCGATAGACGGCACCAGACGCGGTTCGACCAGTTTAAATTCCGTAACGCTCAGCCAGAGCAGCAAAATACCGCCCGGCAAAAGATAGCTGTGCGGATCCCGCCAGAAACTTTTAGTTTGTTTCAAACCCGCGCTCATACTTTTTTATAACGCAGCAAGCGTTTCTCCAAACTGGACACGCCCGCATTCAGCAGGACGCCGATCACACCGATCACAATAACGCCGATCATCACCACATCCATCTGGAACAACTGCCGCCCCCAGGTCATCATAAAACCCACACCGACATCCGACGCCAGCAGTTCCGCGCCGACGACCATCATCCAGGCAATACCCAAACTCAAACGCAGTCCGGTAAATATCGCCGGAAAAGCCGCCGGAATAATCACGCGGCGTATCGTGTCCAAACGCGAATATCCGTACACTCTGGCCAACTCCAGAAAAGCGCCGGGCACGGCGGCAATGCCGCTCATGGTGTTCAGCGCCATCGAGGGGAACGCGCCCAAAGCGATAAAAACATATTTCATGCCTTCGCCAATACCAAACCAGAGCATAAGCAAAGGCACCCAGGCAAACAAAGATATTTGGCGAAAAGCATTGAATGTCGGCATGATGATGCGTTTGGCCCGGGCGGAAAGCCCCATCGCCAGCCCTGTCAACAGCCCCAGCAGAGAACCCAGCGAAAAACCGACCGCCACGCGCACCAGACTGACCCGAATATTCAAAAGCAATTCGCCGGAAAGCAATAATTCCCAGAGCAGCGCCAGCAATTGGCTGGGCGGCGCCAAAAGCGACACTGGCACCCAGCCCAGACGGGTAATCAGCTCCCAGACAAGCGCCAGCACGGCCGGCACGATAAATCCGTCATATTTGCCGCTGTTCCTGGCGCTCACAGCCAGCCTCCTAAATCATTTCAATAAATGCTTCTACACGGTTTTCCGACTGCTCGGTCGCCTCGGTGCGCCCCAGCTCGCCGACTTCCACAAAAGTGGACGGCTTACCGGTCTTTTCTTTAACAATGTCCGAGATCATGCGGCCGACCGAAGTCTGATAATTGCAGCCCCAGTTGTACATGAAAAGCACGCCGTCCGCGCGGGATTTTTTGACCATTTCCGCAGTCCAGTCCGCGCGCTGTTCCGTTGGCAACTCGTAAGGAAAAGACAGGATCGCTTCCGCCAGATTGCGGTAAGGATCGCCGTCTTCTTTGACCAGTACGCTGTTGCAGCTAAAATTATCATCGCGTCCCACCAGCACCGCTCCGGCGCGCTCCACACTGGTGGCATTGGGCCCGACGCAGGAGCCGCAGACAAAGACACGCTTGGCCTTGTCCGCCACGCCCGTGCCTTTGATCCCGTGCTCAACACGGTAAGCCACTTCTTTTTTGGTTTCGGTCAGCACTTGAATAGTCGCTTCCGGATCGCCGACAAAATCATTGGCCAAAAACGGAATGCTGAAAAAGTCCGTGCTGTTGAGCGGCGGCTGTTCGGCTGACCACCACAGCTCGATGATCTCCTGCGCTAGCCGCCGCGCTTTGTTCTGGCGCTGGATCTCCCGTCGCAGCGTCTCGTCCGTCACTTCTTTTTTGGAGAGCTTAGCGATCTCCTTGACCAGCCCGCGCAGCTGCTCCGCCACATAATCGCTGGTGTAATGTTTGCCGGTTTGATTGATCGGAAAATCCACCAAATATTTTGGCCGCTGGTCTTCTTTGTAACGGTGCGTCTCCACCAGAAAAGACATATCCGAACAGCGCAGGCACAAATACGGCGCGATCAAATCCACCGGCACAATATTATTGGCGACCGCCGCGTGCGCCGCCACTTGATTGCAGGCCTCGATGCTGATTTTGCGCCGCCCTTTTTCCAGGATCTCTAAACCGGCCGCGTCCAGCTGGCGCAGATTTAAACCCTCTTGAACATCGCGCGCCCACTGCATCACATAACCCGGGCGCAGCGGTATGCCGCCGGCCGCGTAATACGGATCAAGCGTCTGGCCGCCCTGGATCATCACGATCGGCACGCCATTGTCATGCGCCTTGAACAGCCGGTCTTTCATCGTCAGCGTCAGATAGGCACGCTTAAGGCCGGCAAAAAAATGCACATCGTCGGACAATCGGCCGATACTGTTGGCGCTGGCGTCAAAAGCATGGGGAAAACGCCGCGGCGCTTCTACGGTCAAGAATTGCCAGATCTCCTCCGCGGAAACTTCCGAGCCGTCGCTGAATCTCAAGCCGCCGGTTTGTATAAAATCGGCTTTGATCGTTTCGGGATACTGAAAAACTTTTTCTTTAACTGCCATTTTAAATACCTCCTGCCACGTCATTGCGTGTTCTGACTAATTCCAAAAACGCTTCCACCCGCGTGCGGATCGCCTCAATGTCGGACGAAGCGTATTCGGTGTGTATTTCCAAAAAAGGAAAACCGGCGTTATTTAAAATATCCTTGGTCTCACCAGCTTTAAAAGTGTACGGATCGCAGTAACGCAGCGTATGATCGATCACCGCCTGCGCGCGAAACTTTTGCAGCAGCTCTTTCAATTTTTTGATCCGGCTGTCCGTGCTGATGTCGAGATAAGGCAAGGCCGCGTGCGGCACGCGCGCCAGATAACCATCGGCCAGCGCGTCCACCGTTGGCGCGGCAACCTGAATATCCAGATACGACGACAGGCCGGTCCAGAGATCGTCACCGATAATCTGGCCGCCAAGGTCTTCGATAATATTAATGAGCTTGACGTCGCCGGGCGACAGCTGGCTGCCGGTCAGGAAAACGCGCGGCTGCAGGCCGGGAATTTTATTTTTGTCTACCGGCAGGGTTTTCAGCTCGGCGAGTAGTTCCTGCAACAGTTTTAAATACTCCGCGCGGTCGAGATAAAAGCCCGCGTGCACGATCTCAAAAACCTCGCGCCAGCTCAGATTGGCGTAATCCTGCGCCTGATATTCATACAAATAGCGCAGAGCTTCCCGGATTTTAGCCAGCAGTTCAATAGCCGAATTTAATTTAGCCTCGGTAAGCTGGCGGCCGGTGAATTTTTCCAGCTCGGCGGTAAAAGACCGCAGCTCCTGCCGGAAATATTCCCGTCCTTCCGGCGCGGCAAAACTGCGCGGCACACCCAGAATAGCCGTCTCGTATTTAAAATAATATTTGACCACTTCGGCCAGACGGAAAACCTGCAGACAGCTCGCGTCTACCGCCAGCAGGTCAAGGAGCGGCGTGTAAGCGTCTTTTTTCTCGCCCAGCAGTCCGACTACGGAGCGGACAAAAACACAATTTTTTGTGGAAATATAGCGGGCGCCAATATCGACGAGCTGCTCATCGCCGCCGGTGCCGACGCGGATCGGGACAGCGTCGAGCGCCAGCAAAATTTCTTCCGGCACAAAATAATTGAGCCAGCCGATCACTTTTTGCCCTCGCTGTTTAGCGGCGGCAATCTGCGCCGGACGGTCTTGCAGAGCCTGACGGATCTTATCGAGAGTGGCCGCTTTAACGGCGGTCGTTACGCTGCTTGACATAAGCCCTCCCTGACAGCGTTTTTCCAGGCGATCGCCGCCGCGCCCAAAGCTCCCGTCAACTGCGGATCAAAAGTCGGCTCGACAATATTGACTTTGAGGACTTCCGCGATCGCCTGGCGCATGCCTTTGTTCTTGGCCACGCCGCCGGAAAAAAACACATCGCTCTCAATGCCCACGCGCGAAAACAAACCGGAAATCCGATTGGCGATAGCGTGGTGAATACCGGCCTGGATATTAGCCGGTTTCTCACCGCGCGCGATCAGCGAAATAGTTTCGGACTCGACGAAAACCGTGCAGGTGCTGCTCATCGGCACGATCGAGTCCGCGCTCAAAGCCAGATCGCCGAGGTCTTCTAGCTTGACTTTAAAAACATTGGACATCACTTCCAAAAAACGTCCGGTGCCGGCAGCGCATTTGTCATTCATGGCAAAATCCACCACATTGCCATTGCTGTCCAGACGGATCGCCTTGCAGTCCTGTCCGCCGATGTCGATAATCGTGCGCACTGAAGGATAGAGAAAATTCGCGCCGCGGGCATGGCAGGAAATTTCCGTAACGGTTTTGTTGGCGTAGTCCGCCGAGATGCGGCCGTAGCCCGTGGCCACAATATATTTCAAGGCTTCTCGCGGCACACCCGCGCTGTTCAAAGCATGCTGCAATACGCTTTTGCCGGTCTCTTCTGAATTAAAACCGGAAGGTATCAAACCGTGTCCAATAATTTCGCCGTCCGCAATGATCACCGATTTGGCGGCCAGCGAGCCGACGTCCACTCCAGCCACCACGTCGCCGATTTTCTTTTCCGTATTTGTCATTTCTGTTTAACTCCTTTTCCTTTTTTAAGGTTTATTCTTTGCTTTCTCTATCCTCGCTTTTTTTAGCGCAATTTTTTACTGCCAGTAATCCTCCAATCCCAGCTCTCGCAGAGCGGCGTTCAGATAGCTGTCGTCTATCCAGTCGTTTACATTGGCGGCCTTACGAATAATGTTGTTGGCTTTGGAGAAATCAATGCCTTCCTGTATCAGCCCGCGATAGGCTGTATTTAACAGCGGATTATTGCGGTCTTTCAGCGAATCCCCGCCCAGATCGGTGGTCAGATTGGTAATGGACGAGCCGGACTTGGCGCTGATCTGCAAATATTCTTTGCGGTTCTCCGGCTGGGAAGCCCAATGCGAAGCAATTACTATCTGCTTTAAAATACGTTTGGTAATGTCCGGATATTTTTTGGCAAACTCTTCCGTCACAGCGAAAGCGCCGGAGCCGCGCCAATTGTACGGATCCTGACGCGTGTCATAAATAATTTTGGCCACGCCCAGGGTTGCCTGATCCAGACCATTGGAAGCCGCGACATAAGCGTCGATGGATTTAGCCGCGACCGCCGCGACGCCGTCCGCCTGGCCGAGATTGTAAACTTTGAAATCTTTTTCCGTCCAGCCGCGCGCGGCGATTATCTTGCCAAAAGTCAACTGCAGATAGGTGCCTTTCAGAAAGCCGACTCGCTTGCCTTTAAGCTCCTCTAAAGATTTAATGGTCGAATCCGCCGGCGCGATAATGTAAACATTCTGCCCGCCGCCAGTGCCGGCTATGATCTTGAGCGGCAAACCACCGGCAATACCGACGATAGCCGGCAAGTCACCGTAATAAGTGAAATCCACCGTCCTATTGGCAAAGGCCTCGTTGATCGCCGGGCCGGTGCCTTTTAAGACGCTCCATTCGACTTTGATACCGTCTTTGGCAAATTCCGATTCCAGCAGCTGCTTGGTCTGCACCACACCCAGCACGCCGCTGGCATAAGGCTTGCCGTATTGATTGCCCACGGCGGCGATACGGATAACTTTAGGCTGGCCCTCGTCGGCATTGAGGAAAACCAAAATGGACAGCGCGAACAGCGCCGCGAAGCACAGCCCTTCCCCTAACTTAAATAATTTAAATCTGCTTAACATGATCTTTTCTCCTCTCCTATTTTTTATTTAATATTTTCTATTTAATATTTAAAAGCCAAATTGAAACTGCGCGATAGTTTCCGCCGCATTTTTAATCTCAGCGCTTTTTTGATTGGCGACACTGTAATTAAGCTGAAACTTTGTCGTCTCCGCGAAAAACACATTCAAGCCGAGTGTTTTGATCTCTTTATTGCTGTCGCCGTCAGATGTATCGGCGTTCCAGTTGTCGAAACGGGCAAACGGCTCCCACGACACCGGCCACCAATCGTCGTTGCGGCTCTGATTGCGGTAGCCCGGCACAAATTGTTCGCCGATAGTCCAGAACAGCGTGATCGTTTCGCTCTTGCTCCGAACATTGTATCTTTCGGCGGTGACAGGATTTGTTGTAAGCGTTTTTTCATCCAAGCCGGTGATGGCCTCATAAGTAAAACCAAACGGCGTGCGGACATAAGACACGTCAAATCCGGCTCGATTTTTAAGGCCTGTTGCGATGCCGGATGTATTCTCGGTAGTAGTCCAGAGCCTGGCCGTGCCTTCGTACACCGAAGCGCCGATCGAAAAACCGCGCAGCCAGTCATTGTAATTGATCTGTCCGTCGCCGATATTCCAGGCGATCGGGTTGATCACGATGCGTCCCAGCGTGTCAAATTGATCCTTGCCGGTGCTGGCGCTGGAGTTGCCGTTGGCCTGATTGAAACCGTTGCCGTTGACCACGCCGAAAGCGTATTCCAGCAGCGGCACGCGATAGCCGTAGCCAAAATCATTGGACGGAAAAAGATCGCCCTTCAGAATAATTCCCACATCGCGCGCCACAAAACCCAGCGGCGCCACAAACTGTGCCTGATTGATCACCGGTTTTTTGTCTTCCAGCGCGCTGGCCTCCAGACCAAAAGGTTTGGTCTGCTGACCAAAAACGACCGCCAGACGCGCGGAGTCAGATTGATTGGCTGGCAAAATATTGTAATTCAGATAAGCGTCCAGCAACTGCGGCCAATTAGAACCAGCCGGGGCAGGACTGGCTCCGCCTAAGCTCACCACATAATCCAGATCGCGCCAGTCATCATAATCTTTTTTCAAACTGCCGCGAAAAGTCAGCGTGGCCAGCGGCACTTGAAATGAATTGTAAGTGTTGAGTGTCGCCTGTGACGGCACGGTCAACCTGGCCTGCACGATACCGGAGATGCGCAGCGCGCGGCCAGTGGCCGCCGTGTTCAGATCGTACTTGCGCTGAAATTCATCCCGCACCTGCTGAATATCGCTGCGCAGCGCGGCGACATCTTCCTGCGTGGCCGGATCGTCATCGGTCTGCAAAACGCTATTCTCGAGCAGGCCGTCCGCCGCCGCGAGCGTCTGGCCGAGCAGCGCGCCCAGCAGTATAAATTTCAAAATTCCTTTCCGCATTTTCTTGCCTTTCTTGAGGAAACGTCCAGTACATCTGGTCAAGTGTTCACAGCGTGTATTTTTTTTAAAGGGGCTCTCCCCTGCCTGTACCTGCCGCACAATTTCGCTTTAGCCCGCGCCTCCTTTTCTTAAAAACTTTTTTTTAAATCGCGCCGCCGGCGTCCACATAATCCTCGCGCAGCACACGGACACGTTCTAATTTATCTATTTGCGTCACGCGCGAGTTGTGCACCGTGATCTGTATCGTGCCGTAATGCAGTTCGGACAGGGTCTGCGCGATCTTTTTTAAAACCTTGTCTTCGCCAGGTTTAGACGCTTCTCTTGGGGTCATTTTTTCATTCCTTTAATTTACTATTCATATCGTATTAGTATGATATAGGGTTCTGGAATTTTTGTCAAGGGGTTGTACGAGTTACATACAAATGAGACTTATTAGAGTTTTTAATCCAAAAATCTAAAAGTTTTGAAAATCTATAGGAATTATTTTTTTTCACGGCCGGATTTCTTTCTTTGTTAATTTGATGGTACTATCTGGTAAATGAAGAATAAATAAAATGTATTTATTAAAAATATTAAATCAAAAAATTAAGGAATAACCCTTATGTTAGCCAAACAATTGCCCATCGGTTCTGGTTTTGGGGCCGCTTCGACTACAGATGAAGTAATTGCCGGAATAAATTTAAGCGGAAAAACAGTTATCGTTACCGGAGGATACTCCGGATTGGGGCTGGAAACGGCGCGTTCTTTTTGTTCCGCTGGAGCTACTGTGATTATACCAACCCGCGATTACAACAAGGCAGCTGCCGCTGTTAAGGGTTTACCTAAAGTAGAGATTGAAAGAATGGACTTGCTTGATCCCGCTTCCATAGACTCCTTTGCTGAAAAATTTTTGGCCTCTGGTCGACCGCTGAATATTCTGGTAAACAGCGCTGGTATTATGGCTCTTCCGCGGTTGACTCTGGACAAGCGCGGATATGAATACCACTTTGCGACAAACCATCTTGGGCATTTTCAGCTTACACTACGATTATTGCCGGCTTTACGTAAAGCAAACGGCGCGCGAGTTGTCTCGGTAGCGGCACGGGCGCATCAATTATCCAGAGTATTTTTTGACGATCTTAATTTTGCACGGCGCGAATATCGACCGATGCTGGGTTATGCCCAGTCCAAAACAGCTAACATTTTATTGGCCACCGGATTGGACGCGCGCGAGCAGATCAACGGGGTACGTGCTTTTTCTCTGCATCCCGGCAGCATCGTCTCTACCAATCTGGGGCGCAATTTTACACTCGCACAGCTGCGGACATTTGGCGTGATCGATGAACACGGAAACCCGATTATCGACCCCGAAAATGATCGCAAAAACGAAAATCAGGGCGCCGCGACTCAGGTTTGGTGCGCGACA
This sequence comes from Candidatus Margulisiibacteriota bacterium, assembly GCA_031268855.1. Lineage (NCBI taxonomy): Bacteria > Bacillati > Candidatus Margulisiibacteriota > Candidatus Margulisiibacteriota bacterium. The sequence goes on from JAIRWS010000024.1 coordinate 10,545, forward strand.
AGTCCCCAGCTTGAGGGTATGGGCGGACTTTATTGCCAGGATGTCGATGTGGCTCCACTAGCGCAGCCTGCTGAAGGAATGAAGTTAAGCGATATTGACCCTACTCGCCTGACAGGCGTGATGCCGTATGCTGTTGATAAGGCTGAAGCTAACCGTTTATGGGAGATGAGTGAACAGCTTGTGTTCGGGTGATAAAAATAAAAGCTGAGTAGAACACCCTAATTTTTACGGCCGGACTTCTTTGCGTTCCAGATCGCGCGCTTCTAATTCGCTGATGATCTCATTGGCCTCAAGCTGCCGGCGCGAATGTTTCGTAACGACACTCTGGCGCCAGGCGCCGCTGTAAAAATAGGCCGCGGAAAAAACCAAACCCAGTCCCCAGGAGATCGGCATAGACCACCAGACACCGTCGACACCCAGACGCGCGGCCAGAACAGACGCCGCCGGCACACGGATGATCCAGAGCGACAGCACCGTCAGCAAGGTCGGGACAAAAGTGTCACCCGCCCCGCGCAGGGCGCCGGTGTAAATAAACATCAGCATGAACGGCAAATAAAAGCTGCCCACGATGCGCAGGTAATTCTGCCCGATCCTCAAGACTTCTGGCTCGGCAGTAAAGATCAGCAGCAGCCATTTGCTGAACAGTACCACAAATAAAGACACCGCGACCGCGATCGCCGCGGCCACCAGCAGGCCGGTCTTAACCGCGCCATGCACCCTCTCCTGTTTACCCGCGCCGATATTCTGCCCGACAAATGTCGACATCGCCATCGAAAGATTCATCGCCGGCATCATGGCAAACGCGTCAATACTGCCTGCCGCGGTGAAAGCCGCCAGCGCGCTGGTGCCAAAACCGTTGACCAGCCGATGCAGCACCATCATGCCGGCCGCCACGAGCATTTGCTGCACACCGCTGGGCAGCCCGATCTGCATGCTGCGCGTAAAAATCTCACGGTCAAAACGCAGCCGCCAATAATTGACGCGAAACAAGCGGTTGATCTTTTGCAGATACCACAGGCCGCCGAAAAAAGACACGCCCTGCGAAATAATTGTGGCGAAAGCCGCGCCGAACACGCCCCAGTGAAAAACGAGAACAAAAAGCAGATCCAAAACAATATTGACCAGCGTGGAAATGATCAAAAGATACAGCGGCGTATTGGAATCACCCAGGCCCCGCAAAATCGCGCTGACCAGATTGTAACCAAAAAACAAAAACATTCCCGCGAAAATTGTATGGAGATAAAGTTTGGCGTCGGCGAGAATTTCGGTGGGAGTATTCAGCAGGCGCAGCACAAAATCATTGCCCAAAAAGCCGATCAGCATGAGCGCCAGCGAGATACCTGTCATAAAAAGATAGGAGGTTTCGACGCAGAGCCGGACTTTTTTATAATTGCGCGCGCCGTAATACTGCGAGACCAGCACGGACACGCCCATCGTCGCGCCCATAGCCAGCGCAATAAGCAGGAAAATCACCGAAAAAGACGCGCCAACCGCGGCCAGAGCTTTTTCGCCGATAAATTGTCCGACGATCATGCGGTCAACCACATTGTAGAGCTGCTGAAACACGCTGCCGATAAACATCGGGATCGTAAACATTAACAGCAGTTTGGAAATACTGCCTTTGGTCATATCGAGCATGGTGTGCCTTTCCCCCATTAAAAAAAACGTGGACTGAAGCTAACATGAAAAAGCGTCCGACGCAACGGCATATTCGCTCCACCAAAAGGGACAGGCATGCAGCTGTGAACGCGAGTTAGCTTCGGCGGTCCGCCAGCGTATCCGCAGGACAACGGCCGCAGGTTAATCAGCAATGTTAGTTGCAAAATATTATCGGAACTGGTGAAGTAAAAAATATACAGCTATAAATATATATACCCCGCCAGTTTCAGAATTGGCGGGGTTTTTTATTGATAAATTAGTACAGAAAAAATCAATGCAAGCTTGGCCTCTAGCGAGTCGATATTAGCAATAGAATCTTTCTCTAAAATACTTGGGTTATGGGAGAGTGATATGCTTGGTGTAAGTTATGGTTACAGCTCAAATGTTAAAAATATTGCTAACCATTTTCAAGAACAGCCAGAAGCAGGAGTAGTGCATTTCAGCGCGGCGGATGTCCGTGTCACAGCGGATAAAATCAAGAATGAATTTAATCAGAATCAAAAAATAGAATTGCGCCAGCAGCTCCAAAACGCAATCTCTGAATTATTGGCCAAAGGCGATGCTGTGCTCGAGAACGATCAAATCCGGCTTGGCAATGATAGTTAATAAGGATACTGGCGCTAATAAGGATACATCAGCCCCGCCATTGAGGACACAGGATATTGACCGGAATGATCCAAAGATACACAGAGCAATAACTGAAGCTACAATATCAAGAACAGCGTGGGTTGAAGAACCCAGACCGGAAAACAGGCATGCATCTTACTACTGCGGATGGAAACACAAAATTAAAATTATTTTTTACTGTTGACACTATTGACGACAATGGCAAAAAGAAAACTGTCACATATAATATAGTTTATGATATAGCAAACAGCGCTGGCGAAGAAGAAAATCCCAGACTGTATATAGACAACAACAAAACCCCCGAAAATCTTAATGGGCTGACAATTGTTGATTATTTAACGAGCAATAATTTTGTAAGTGAAGAAAAATAGAAGAAAATAAGGAAGGGTGGCTATATACGGTTACAATAGGAGAAAAAACCAGAGAGGTTTTTATTCCGCGTTCAAATGATCCAAGCAAAGGCAACTCGGAAAACAATGATATTCCTCTAATCTGCTTTGACAAGGTGAGTGATATTTCATCTGTAGTGCTTAAACCTGCTCCGTTGTTTGATGAGAATGGCCGGGTGTGGGTTGTTTCTAGTGGAGATAATCAAGATGCGTTAATTAGGTATTACAGAAATAAAACAAATAACCCATTTTGGAATGAGCACAAGCTATTTTTAGGAGGATAACTAAATATGGAAATAAATAATTATAGCCTTAATCCATTTTTTGCTCGGGTTTTCCCTACATTTAAGCCGGGCGATGAGTGGATAGACTTAAAAGATAAGACAGGGAAACCTGACAGGATAAAGCAGCCAAGCGAAATTCTTCAGCCATTAGACGAGGTTGGCAATGAAAACACAGAGATTAACGATTATGAAATAGTTTCTTTTCTAAAAGAGAATATTCAGGGTATTCCTGAAGACAAAATACAGGAATTATTCCCTTTGTTACTTGACTATGTCAAAAGTAATCCTATGGGTGGATATTATTATGCTGGAGAGGATTCTTTTTATGCCAAGGACGCTATGGCAGCAATTATAGCTAATAATCCGCAATATGTAGCGTCAGTCGAATCGTTTTTAACTAGTAATAATTTTTTAATCCGCTGGGCAGGGATTCAGGTTTTAGCAGTGTCGGAAATTGAATATGTTGTTATAAAAACAGAATTGCAGGAAAAATTAGGCGGTCTATATGAAAAGGAGATGAGTAAAAAAGTAGCTAATGAGGAACAAGATATAAAAACAACTTACTATCAAGTCAACGAGCTTTACGCCGAATATTTAGGCGAATTAAAAGGGCTGATAGATTATTTGAGCAAATAACAGGTCGGAGAGAGAGGGGGGGGGGGTAAACAGCTATTTATATTCAATATTGGCAATATCCGGAACAACAGCAGGCGGAGTTCAATAAGCTATGGCAGGAAACATCCGCGTACCGTCATAAAAAACAAAGCGGGACTGATTCCGCTCCCGCGCTAATAGCCCGCCCCGCAATCCCTACCTGCGCCTGTTGGCATATCTTTCTATAAAATATCGCACAGTCATAATTTCAGGCCGGTCTATATCCACAGCAGTCAAATCGCTGTCACCAGTTAACAAAATATCGGCATCTGCGAGTATTGCGGAAACTAAAACCGGCAAATCTTTTTTATCTCTAACTCCGGGATATTCTTCTGTTTTAATCTTATCCGGCGTGTAAATCAATTCAAACGGCAACTCATATAAAAAAGTTTCCAGCTTTTCATATTGCGCCGGAAACTTGCGCCGCGTTACAGCTTTTAACTCGTCAACAACGTAAGTGGCTAATAATATTTCATGCTTCTCGGTAATAATATTCAATAATTTTAATATGTGCGGCGAGGTTAAAACAAACGCTGAAATCAGGATATTTGTATCAAGCGCCACACGCATAGCGGGATTTCCATGTTTCCTCACGCACTTCATCAACCAAAGCAACAATATCTTGTTCTGTCTTTAGATTAAGCCGCTCTGCCTCTCCGGCAAAAGCCAGCTGCATCTCGGCGAAAGCAGTTTTTGCCGCATTGGCAAAGATTATCTTTTCATCTTCCTCAAAAAAAACGGCCTTATCGCCCTCACGCAGACCAAGTTTCTGGCAAACATCCGCAGGTATATTCACCTGTCCATTATGAACCCTCACTATTTCCGCATTCATGTTTTTCTCCTGAATAAATAACTAATCCATTATACCACACTCATATTAATATACAAAAAAATATAACCCTGTCTAAAAAAAGACAGACTGTGAGGTCTGTCTTTTTAAAAAGAAATTTTTAACTCTGGCTGATCACCACTCGCTCTTAATACCTCGCCCAGCAGCTCCGGCGATCCCTACCTGCGCCTGTTGGCTTCGTTGAGCAGCGCGCGTCGTCCTCTAGGCCGCCGCCAACAACAAGTATAGGTTATTTTTTATTATAAATAAACTGCAGACCCTGCCTGCGGTATTCGGCAAAAATCCTGTCGCTGCTGATCAGCGGCATACGTTCCGTTATGGCTTGCGCAATGATCAAGCGGTCGCTGGGATCATTGTGGTTTGTGATGATCTCAAGTCCGGCAAATGTCTGTAGGTGTTCTTTTCTGACGTAATCAATGAGAAAATCCGACTCTCGTTCAATAAAACCTATAATATCAGCGGCCATTTTCCATTTTTTTGTTTTTATCCTGCCGGTTTGGAATAGATGTATGGTTTCTTTGACGCTTTCAGAACTGATATAAATTATATTCTCATAATCCGTCAAAATATCGCGCGTATCGTTATTCAGAAAACAATTGTCAAAGGCGTAAAACAGAAAGATATTTGTGTCTATCAAATAACGCATAACCAAGCCTCGAGAAGTTATTTCATTACCGCTCTCATATCAACAATAGTTCCTATACCTTTGGGGTATTTTTTCATAAATTCACCGGCTTTAGATATTTTTTTCGGCTTTTTATATTCAAGTTTTTTTCTATGCATAGACATGGTCAGCACTCCTAGTAACAATAATACTATCCGTTCAAAACATTGTCAAAAAAACTGCCGCCCCGCGCTAATACCCCACCAGATGACCGGCAACTCTACCTGCGCTTGGCTGCATTGAGCAGCGTTTGTTGTTCCGTACCCCTGCCGCCGAAAGACACGGCTATTTGGCCTGTTTAGGGCAATTAAAATAATTTAATAATTCTTTGACGGACATATTTTGCGTCTCAGTATAAACCTGCGCCTGAATACGGCTTTT
>JAIRWS010000025.1 GCA_031268855.1 Candidatus Margulisiibacteriota bacterium
GAACTGCCCGCCGGAGCTTATTTTCTAGAGATAACTTCCAGCTCACCGGAACTGAGCAAGTATCAAAAAGAAACTTATATTAAACGTAATTGAATAAAAAAATCGTTCTTGGCGCTTTGTCCGCCAGCGAAATGACCGAAGCTCTGTATATACGCTACATATGGTGTGTTTCCACCGTGAAACATTTTGTTCCACGGCACAATCTAAACTTTTAAAGCAAAATCCTGCGTCAAGATCACCGCTTCGTCGCCAGCAAACTGTAAAAAAGAATCAGCGCCAACTGTGTAAATTTTCGGCGCCGGCGCGGTTGTCTCCAAACGCACGCTGGAATTATCCCGCAATTTAGCGATCAGCGGTTGATGGCCGGTCAAAACGCCCAGCTCGCCATTGACCGCCTGCACAAAAATTCCGCGGATCTCCGTTTCTTCCTGTTTTTCCGTCGCCGACACCAAAGTGCATTTCATAAAATCTCCTGTTTACTGCTGCATTTTTTCAGCTTTCTCGTAAGCTTCTTCGATCGTGCCGATATTGTAAAAAGCCTGCTCCGGCAGAGCATCGGCGTCACCATTGATGATCGCCTGAAATCCTTTGATCGTGTCCGGCAGCGGCACATAACGCCCGGGCAGACCGGTAAAACGCTCCGCCACCGTGAACGGCTGGGAGAAAAAACGCTGGATTTTGCGCGCGCGGTTGACTGTTAATTCGTCGTCTTTGGGCAGCTCGGCCACGCCAAGTATCGCCACAATGTCTTTCAACTCGTTGTATCTTTGTAAAACGCGCTTGACCTCGCGCGCGGTCTCGTAATGTTCTCGGCCAACGATCGCCGCGTCCAAAATGCGCGAGCTGGACTGCAGAGGATCGACCGCCGGATAAATGCCCAGCGCGGCGATGTCGCGGGACAAAACCGTCGAAGCGTCCAAATGGCTGAACGTGATCGCCGCCGCTGGATCGGTAATATCGTCCGCCGGCACGAACACCGCTTGAATAGAAGTAATGTAGCCATTGCGCGTCGAGGTGATGCGTTCTTCCAGACGCCCCATTTCCGCGCCGAGCGTCGGCTGATAACCGACCGCCGAGGGCATGCGTCCCAGCAGAGTTGAAACTTCTGAGCCGGCCTGCACAAAACGAAAAACATTATCCATAAAAAACAGCACGTCCTGATGCTCGCGGTCGCGGAAATATTCGGCCTGGGTCAGGGCGGTCAACGGTGTGATCATGCGCGCGCCCGGCACTTCGCCCATCTGCCCAAAAACCAGCGCGGTCTTGTCCAGCACGCCGGATTCCTGCATCTCCAGCCAGAGATCATTGCCTTCTCTGGTGCGTTCACCCACACCGGCAAAAACCGAAATGCCGCCGTGATGCTTGGCCATATTGTGGATCAGCTCCATGATGATCACCGTCTTGCCCACGCCCGCGCCGCCAAAAAGTCCGGTCTTGCCGCCTTTGACATACGGCGAGATCAAGTCAATAACCTTGATGCCGGTCTCGTGCACGCTGTCCCGTGGGTCAATATCCTGAAAAAGCGGCGGATTGCCGCGGATGTGCTGGCGCTCCACTTTGTCCGGCAGCGTCGGCAGATTGTCGATAGTCTCGCCCAGCGCGTTAAAAAGCCGCCCGAGAGTTTCTTTGCCGATCGGCACCTCGATAGGGTGGCCGGTATCGACAGCTTCCGCGCCGCGTGGCAGGCCGTCGGTGGGCTGCATGGACACGCAGCGCACTATGCTGCCCTCTGTCTGCATCGACACTTCCGCCAGCACGCGCAGTTTGCGGCCGTTGTATTCATGCACGATCTCGACCGCATTACGTATCTCCGGCAGCTCATCCGCAGCAAAACGAATATCGATGATCGGCCCCACAATTTGAATTACCGAACCTTTGTTACCAGCTGCCATCGTCCAACTCCTTTAAACTTTATTTTCCAGCGCCCGCAAAACATCGAAAGCGCTGACCACTTCCGCCAATTCCTGTGTGATGCGCATCTGGCGGGTCTTATTATATTGCAAAGTGAGCTTCCGCAAAATCAAGCGCGCGTTCTTATTGGCGCTCTGCATGCTCACCAGCCGCGCGTAATACTCGCCCGCCGCGGATTCCCAGTAAACTTTGTCCAGACAGGCCTTGAGATAAGCGCGCAAAATTTCGGGATAAATAATTTCGCCAGCCGGCTCCAAAATGGTTTCGTTCCGGACACTGAGCGTAGTCGAAGTGTCCGGGGCCGCAGCAGCAAACGGATAAACTTTTTTGATCACGGGATTTTGCTCCAGCACCGACAGCAGTTCATTGTAAGCAAAATAAACCTCAATATTTTGACCGGCCAGAATTTTGCCGGTGATCTCCGTCACGGCCGGCGCGGTCTCCACCTGATAATTTTTTTCCGCCGCGGCCAGAGCTGTATACGGATGTTTAATATAATGCTCCCATTTAACGCTGGCACGTCCCAGCAGCCAGAGCGCCACGCCGCGGCAGTTTTCTTTCTTTTCATTGTCCAGCACGGTCTGCAATTTCATTAACAGTTTGTCATTGAAACCGCCGCAAAAACCTTTGTGCGCGAAAAAAGCCAGACAATATTTTTCCGGCGGCGCGGGAATAGCCGTCTGGTTTTTAATTTGCGCGGCGATCTGCGCGAAAATCCGCGCGGATAACACCTGATAATTTTTGGCGTTATTAAAATTTTGGCGGATCTTATTGATCTTCGTCTGCGTGACCATTTCCATGGCTTTAGTCACCTGATGCAGATTGGTGATCGTTTTAAGCCGTTCTTTAATGACTGTCAGCTGGGACATTTAAAAATTCCTTTTTAAAATTATTGACCGCGTTTTGCACCAGCAGGCCAAGTTCGCGCGTAAATTCTTTCTGCGTGCGGAGAGTTTCCACGATGTCCGTGTAATTCTGGTGCAGATAATCCAGCAGCGCCGTCTCAAATTCCGCCAGTTTTTCCAGTGGAATATCCAGCAGCAAATCCTTAACACCGGCGTAAATGATGATCACCTGATCTTCCACAGCCAGCGGTTTGTTCTTATCCTGTTTGAGCAGCTCGACCATCAGCGCGCCTTTTTTTAGCTGGCGCAGAGTTTCTTTGTCCAGCTCCGAGGAGAACATGGAGAACGCTTCTTTTTCGCGGTACTGCGCGAGGTCGATGCGCAGCGTACCGGAAATGCGCCGCATGGCTTTGATCTGGGCGCTGCCGCCGACGCGTGAAACGGAAATGCCGGCGTTCACGGCCGGCCGCACGCCGCTGTTGAAAAGATCGGCCTCCAGAAAAATCTGGCCATCGGTGATCGAGATCACATTGGTCGGCACATAGGCGGAAATATCATTACCCTGCGTCTCGATGATCGGCAGAGCGGTCATGGAACCGCCGCCTTTGGCCGGCGAAAGTTTGGCCGCGCGCTCCAGCAGACGGGAGTGCAGATAAAAAATATCGCCCGGGTAAGCCTCGCGGCCGGGTGGCCGGCGCATCAACAGAGAGATCTGCCGGTAAGCGGCCGCATGCTTGCTCAAATCGTCATAGATCACCAGCGTGTCTTTTTGCAGCTCATACATAAAATATTCCGCGATCGCGCAGCCGACAAAAGGCGCCAGATACTGCGTGATCGCCGGCGCGCTGGCCGGCGCGTCAATGATGATCGTATTTTTCAGCGCGTCGTGCTGTTCCAGCTGATGTCGGAGTTTGACCACTGTGGATTCTTTTTGTCCGACCGCCACATATATAGAAATAACGCCGGTATCCCTTTGGTTGATGATCGTATCAACAGCCAGCGTGGTCTTGCCGGTCTGCCGGTCACCGATGATCAGCTCGCGCTGCCCGCGGCCGATCGGCACCAGCGCGTCGATCACCTTGTAGCCGGTCTGCAAAGGCACGCGCACCGGCTCGCGGTCGATCACGCCGGGCGCCGGACTTTCCAGCGGATAGGCTGTCTCCGTTTTGATCAGCCCCAGACCGTCGAGCGGATCGCCCATCGGATTGATCACGCGCCCCAGCATATTTTGGCCGACCCGGATGCCAACCACATGGCCGGTGCGTTTGACCCAGGCGCCTTCTTTGACCTTGGTGTGATTTTCCAAAATCGCGCAGATAATTTCTTCTTTTTCCAGATTGAAAATCGTGCCGTAAATTTTGCCCGGAAACTCCAGCAGCTCGCCGTTGACCGCCGAGCTCAAGCCCCGAATGCGCGCAATACCATCGGCGGATTCTAGCACCGCGCCGACTTCGTCCGCGCCGGAGATCGTCCTCAAACTGTCGATCTTTTCCTGAATGTTCCGCAACAAGGTTTCTGTCAAAGGCATCTTCGCTCCTTAAATTAAAGCCGCCTGCAGCTGCTCGAGGCCGGCCTGCACACTTAAATCCAGCATTTTTTCGCCGCACTTGAGAACAAAACCGCCCAGCACATTTTTAGACACGCTGTTATGCAAATATACTTTTTTATTTTCCAGCCGCTCCAGCTCCCGGCGGAGCGCGTCCAGCTGTTCCGGTGTCAAATCTACCGCCGACAATGCTTCCACAAAAAGCGCGTTCTTTGTTTTGCTGAGCAGCTCAACAAATTTGCCGCTGATCATTTCGTAAAAATGCAGATCGTTGTTCGCAATTAACTGCAAAATAAATTTTTTAAAATTCCCGCCCAGCAAATCCGCGAAAACTTTTTGAAAATACTGCTCTTTGCTTTCCGGCGCGACATGCTCGTCAAATAAAATTTCCTTGACGCCGTAAGTCTCCTCACAAAGCAGATTAAAACGAAAAATATCGGTGACAAAAAGATCCAGTTCACCGGCGTTCTCCAGCATATTCAACAGTTCTTTTAGATTGTAACGGTAATTCAGCATTTTAAAACTCTTTCAGTTTTTTTAATTCCTCTAAACGCTCCCGCAAAATCCGTTGCTGCATCTCCGGCGTCAAATCAACCCGCAGGATTTTTTCACAGGCGGCGCAAAGCATCTGACCAACGCGCTCCTCAAAATTGCGGTAAAAATCATCCTCCGTCCGCCGCAAATCCTCTTCTTTGGTTTTACGCAACGCGCGGAATTCTTCCTGCAGCGCCTCTAGCTGCGCGTCTGCCTGCGCTTTGGCTTTTTCGCGCGCCGCGGAAAGAATGCGGCGCTCCGTCAGATCGAGGGTTCTTTGCCGTTCCTCTAAATCCCGGCGCAGAGCTTCAGCCTCGCGGTTTTGTTTTTCCGCGCCAGCCAGCTCGCCGGCAACTTTATCCGCGCGCTCCTGCATCATTTTGGCCAGGACCGGATAGATCTTGACGCTGATCACCCAGCAGACCAGGCCGAAAGAAACCAGCGTCCAAAAAATAATATTGATCTCCAGTTTAAACAAAACGCGCTCCTTATTTCGTGGCCAGCAAAATGCTGATGACCAGACCGTACAAAGCTATGGCTTCGATAAAAGCAATGCCGATAAAAACCAGCGGCCGCACTTTATCTAAAATTTCCGGCTGACGCGCCACGCTGTCGAACAGCTTGCTCATCATCAGGCCGATGCCGAAGGCGCCGCCCAGCGCCGCCAGTCCCATACAGATCGCCGCGCCCAGATACGCTCCTATAATATTATCCATTTGCTTTCTCCTTTCTTAAATTTTTTACATTCCGCACTTTAACAATTTGCTAATTAACAATTTTTTACGCCGCTTCGCCGATCATCGAAGCGCTTGCCTATGTCGCTTCGCTGACAGCTTCGCCGATCATCGAAGCGCCCAAAAAGGTGAACACATAAGCTTGTATGGCGCAGATGAAAAATTCAAAAAATATTATCACGATCGCGCCGCCATAAGAAGCCAGCCACACGGCAATATTATTAAATATAGAAGTAAAACTCAAAATGCTGATCAGCAGCAAATGCCCGCCGGACATATTGGCGAAAAGCCGGATGGCCAGCGAAAAAGGCTTGAAAATCTGGCTGATGATCTCGATCGGCAAAAGCAAAATCAGCGCCGGCCCTTTGACGCCCTGCGGCGCGAGGCTCTGGCAAAACCCCCATAAGCCGTGTCTTTTAAAGCGCGCCAGCAAACCGATAACGAAAAATAAAACCGCCAGCGCAGCCGTGCCGTTGATATTGCTGACGGCGCTGCCCAGTCCCGCCCGCGGCCCCAGCAGGCCAAGCACGCCCAGCGGCAGACCGGTGCATAAGATATAGAGAAACGCCGAGAGGCACAGCGGCAGCCAGGTTTTATCCAGGCCAGCCGGCTGGAGAATTTGTTTTTCGATAAACTCAACCGCGGTTTCCAGCAGATTTTGGCTGAAACTTTTCGGGGACAAAGACAGGCGACGGGTGACCAGCCAAAGCAAGCCGATCAATAAAAAAGCGGCGGCAAAATTCAAAAGCACCGTGGTGTCCACGGAAAAATCCCAGCGGCCTAAATGTAGCGCCAGAAAAACTTTGGCTGACTCGTGCATATTATCTCCGTTAAAATTCGTTTGCCCTGAATTTATTTTTTCATTTATCTTTTTCCGCGCCCTTGACGATCTTGTAAAGGCCGTAGCCTTCCAGACCAAAAGCCAAAAGCAGCAGTAAAGATAAACAATTCGCGCCGGTGGCCAGGCGCGCGTCGAGCCACTGGCCGGCCAACGCCGCCAGAATGATCACGACAGCGGATTCAAAAACCCAGTTCAGGAACTGTCTTTCCGATCGACGCATCGGGAGTGATACTAACTCCGAAAGGTAAAAAATGCAAAATCCACTTGAAAATTTTTAAACGACAAAATTCGATGCATTTTAAAGGTATATTTTGCCGATAAGTGGGTAATTACTTTCTTGTGAGTTTTAGAGGGTAAGTATATTTACTTATATGTGCGCGGCAAATATTAAATGGACAGGTATGCTGCGGTGAATATCTTTACCTGCGTGCGCTGGTGGCTGAGCTTGTCGAAGCCGTCGAGCCGTCGAAGCCACCGCAAGACGGTCATTTCGCCAGCGTATCCGCAGGATACTCCGCTCGGTGAGCGTTATTTGTGAAAAACAAAAAATGGAGTTTGCAATGAAAAGATTTTTTGATTTAATATTGACTAATAGTTGGGGGGGGGGGGGGCGCCCCCCCCCCGGGCGGGGGGGGGGGGTGGGGGTTGGGTTGTGTGGGGTGGGG
>JAIRWS010000026.1 GCA_031268855.1 Candidatus Margulisiibacteriota bacterium
CAATGACCCTGACCGGCAGTATCTCGGCGTTCCAGGCTATGCCGGCCGTGCCTTTGCCATTATTGCCTATAGCCGCCGCAATACCGGCCACCGCTGTGCCGTGATAGGAAATTTGGGAGCTTGCGGGATTCGGTTCGGAGTTATTGTCAGATGGGTTGCTGACAAAATTCCAGCCGGACAGAACATTCAAATCCTCATGGCCGCTGTCCACACCGCTGTCCAGAACAGCGATCTTCACTGTATTGGCATTGCCGGTGCTCAGCGCCCAGGCGTAATTGGCGCTGATCTGCCTCAGATAATCCTGCTGATTGTAATGCGTATCGTCGGGCTGCACGGGCGTGACCGCCCCGGCCGCGCTCAGCAGTAAGATCAGAATTAAAAAATATTTGCGTAGCATTGCTTAAAAAATCTCCCTCGTTTAAATACATACCCATTTTCTAATAAACTATACCTGTCGCGGGGGCGGCAGGTACCCATCAAAAAAAATAAATCCATGTCTTTTATATCGACGCATATAGTAGAAATATGTATTGATTTTTTCTGGGCTTTTGGGCATGCTGGCTTGGCAGACCCGCCAGAGTGTTAAATCAAGCCAGCGTCAAAAGCTCATTACTTTGAGCCGCCTGACGAGCTTTGCCGTCGTCTAGGATCAAGAGGGCGTTATTTTTTTCCAGAGCCAGAACGATAGAACTAGCTTCGCCGGGGTCAAGCAGCGTGGTGATTAATTTTGTTTTAGATGCGTCCCTAACTGAAACTACAGAAACCCAATCCGGCAGCGCTTCACCAAATTCAGCGGAAACTTCATCGGTAATAGTTATCCGTCCATAAATATTATGCAGAATATCTAATAAACCGATATTGGCCAGAGCGATAAGACAGCTCGTATTTGAGATAACTTCAGGCATTAGAAGCGTCTTGCCGCAATTCAGCTTGGTTTTGTGAGAATAAAGATACGGTATAACTGCCCAACAACTCCGCAAAACCCCGTTTGGATAATCCCACTACATCCGCCGCTTGCCCAAGCGACAAAGCTTTTCTCTCATATAACTTAGCAGCCAGCATTGTTTTTAACTCTGATTCTGTAGCGTTGGCCGTATCCGGCAAACTTATATTAAGACTGACATTTCTCATAAAAATTGCCCTTTAACGCAGTATAACATATCTCGACAAAAAATAAATCCATGTCTTTTATATCGACGCATATAGTAGAAATATGTATTAATTTTTTCTGGGCTTTTGGGTGAATTACCGATTAGACTGAAGCGTGAGCGCATAAATCCGCTAAAATTGAGTATAATAATACATATAACAAAATTGACATTATTTCCCAAAGAGGTACAATATAGTCAACGGTCTTGATGGTGCGGCAGAGGAATGAGCGTGTCTGTTGCGGTAATTTTGGATAAATCGATACTCTTTCCAAAAACCATCAAGACTCATTTTTTCTAGTCTTAAAGGCGGTTAAAAGAAATTTTAATTTATTTCCATAAATTTCAGGCGCAATGACTGCCATTTTGTTTTTATATAAAATCTCAAACCGCCCAGACCTGCCTTTAGCAATTACGCCATTTTCTATAACATCCGGGATGTCTGACAAAAACTCTTTTGTGTCAATTTTTTCCTGAGAGCGCCTTTTGACAATATGCGCCAGTCCTGCATTTTCGTCACCCCAGATTAAAGCAATCTCGCCAATATCCTCGCGGTGAAAAGAATCCGATACATAGCCCTGTTTTTCTCTTAGCAATTTATTTACGGCATCCCGGCCTTTGTATTCCTTAAATTCAGTTCCCAAAAATTTTTTGAACTCCTGTTCGAACATCTTAGACGTATTTTCCTCGGCTTGACTGGACTCTGTCAACTTAGCGCGCTCCCCACTTTAAAAACCCTATGTTTCTTTGCGGGCAGAGCGTTGACATACTCGATCTGAATAAGCCTGGACATTCTGGATTTGAGGAGTGCAAATTAAACTATGGTGAGGTCTTGACTTTTTTTGCTTAGTCTTTATACTTACCATAATTAAGAATGATTACTATTATTGATTTATAGGACGAGCGGGGATTGAGAAGCGGCAATTAATAAGAATCCTTAAAACAAAGAGGTTATTTTTATGCCAGGACGTTTAAAGGGCAAAGTGGCTATTATTACGGGCGGCACCAGCGGCATTGGTCTGGCCACCGCTCAGGAGTTTGTCCGGGAAGGCGCTAAAGTCGTGATCACCGGCCGCCGCGCGGATGTTGGCCAAAAAGCGGCGGAGTCTGTCGGCGGCCCGGAGTTGATTCGTTATCTGCAGCAGGATACTTCTGCGGAAAAAGGCTGGGCGGATCTTTTTGCGCAGGTTATTAAATGGTACGGCGCGGTGCAGATCTTGGTGAACAGCGCCGGCGTTGCCATAAGCGGAGACATAGAACACCTCAGTTTGGAAGACTGGCGTAAAACTATGGCTATCAATCTGGACGGCGGTTATTTGGCGCAGTAACACCGCGGGTTTTAAGAGGTCGAAAAATGGACAAAACAGTCTTGTACAAACTTTCTTACGGGCTTTATGTGATCGGAATAAAAACGCCGCAGTGGTTCGGCGGCTGCGTGGTGGACGCGGTCGCGCAGGTGGACGGCGGTTATTTGCTTGAAAGAAAATTTGACCAATGAGCTGCTTAAAACGGAAAAAGAATTTACCTTATCTGTCCTGCTGTTTTAGGTTTGTTGTGTTATAATTTCCCCCAATTATGCAGGCAAAATTGCAGGAACTTCAGGCTGGCGCGCTGTCCGCCGCGGCCAAAGTCGACAGCATTAAATCTCTGGAAGATTTGCGGATAAAATATCTGGGCAAAAAAGGCGAGCTGACGGCGATCTTGAGCGGACTGGGCGGTTTGTCCCAGGCCGAGCGGCCGCTGATCGGCAGGCTCAGCAACGAAGTAAAGGCCGCGATCACCGCCGCGCTGGACAGCCGTCTGGCCGAACTGGAAAATCAGGAAATACAGCAAAAACTGGCCGCGGAAACCATAGATATTACTTTGCCGGGGCGGCGTATTCCGGCCGGCCGGCCGCATATTTTGACCGCGGCGCGTGAAGAGATCGTCGAGATTTTTAGCGCGCTGGGCTACACGGTCGCTGACGGCCCGGAGCTGGAGGACGACTTTCATAATTTCGAGGCTTTGAATATTCCCAAAGACCATCCCGCGCGCGACATGCATGACACTTTTTATGTCGATGACGGCCGCGTCCTGCGCACGCATACTTCACCGGTGCAGATCCGTCTTCTGGAAAAAGGCCTCCTGCCGCTCAAAGCCATTATGCCCGGGCGCGTTTACCGCTGCGACGCTGATGTTACGCATTCGCCAGTCTTCCATCAGGTCGAAGGTCTGGTCGTTGGCGAGAATATTACTTTTGGTGATCTGAAAGGCACGCTGGAATTATTTTTAAAAAGAATGTTCGGCGCGCAGCGCAAGGTGCGTTTTCGCAATTCGTTTTTCCCGTTTACCGAGCCGTCCGCCGAAGTCGACGTGGAATGTTTTGTCTGCGGCGGCCTGGGCTGCGCGCTGTGCAAACACACCGGCTGGATCGAGATTTTGGGCAGCGGCTCCGTCGACCCCAATGTTTTTCAAGCGGTGCATATTGATCCCGAAAAATACACAGGCTTCGCTTTTGGCCTCGGTATCGAGCGCATCGCCATGCTCAAATACGGCGTCAAAGACATTCGTTTGTTTTACGCTTCAGACTTGCGTTTTTTGCGGCAATTTTAGGAGAATTATGCGCGTATCGTTAAATTGGCTAAAAGATTACGTTGAAATAAAACAGACTCCGCAGGAGCTGTACGAGCTTTTCAATGCCAAAATTTTGGAAGTGGAAAGTTTTCAAGCGGGCGGCGCGGTCAAAGGCGTGGTTGTCGCGCAGATAAAAGAGGCTGGCAAACATCCGCAGGCCGATAAACTGCAGGTGCTGAAAGTCGACACGGGGCGGGAGGAATTGCAGATCGTCTGTGGCGCGCCCAATGCGCGGGCGGGTTTGAAAACGGCGCTGGCTCTGGTCGGCGCGGAATTGCCCGGCGGTCTCAAACTGGGCGCGGCCAAACTGCGCGGCGTGGATTCTTACGGTATGTGCTGTTCGGAAAAAGAGCTGGGTTTGGCGGACAGATCCGCCGGTATTATCGAGCTGCCCGCTGACGCGCCGGTCGGCCAGGATTTTGCCGAGTACGCCGGTTTGAATGACAGCGTTTATGAGCTGGGTATTTTGCCGAACCGCGGTGATCTGCAATCCTACCGCAATATTGCCATAGAGATCGCGGCGGCCAGTTCGGCAGGTTCATTGACCGCCGGCGCCAGACTGAAACTGCCGGAGATAAAACCTGTGAAGGCTCTGCGGGCGGCGTCTCCACGCTACAAAGCTGATATTACCATTGATGCGCCGGACTTATGCGGCCGCTACATGAGCTGTATTCTCAAAGTGCGGATCGCGCCATCGCCGGACTGGCTGCAAAAAAAATTGCGCGCCGCCGGTTTGCGCCCGATCAATAATGTCGTAGACGTGACCAATTTTGTGCTGAATGAGATCGGCCAGCCTTTGCACACTTTTGATTATGCCAAACTGCGCGGCGGCAAAATTATTGTGCGGCGCGCCAAACATGGCGAGAGCATCCAGACCCTTGATGAAAAACAAATTAAATTAACGGAAGATATGCTGGTCATCGCTGACGCTGAGCGGCCGTCCTGTCTGGCCGGCATCATGGGCGGGCTAGGATCCGCTGTTTCGGAAAATACGGAATATGTTTTGCTGGAGGCCGCGTATTTCAATCCGCTGTCGATCCGCCAAACCGCGCGGGCGGCGGGGCTGCGGTCTGATTCTTCAGTGCGTTATGAAAAACAAATTTCTTTTGACGGCGTGGAGGACGGCTTTTCCCGCGCGATAGACTTGTTCATTCAAACCGCGCAGGCAGAAGTGGTTTCCGATATTGTCGATCTGGCGCCCGGGCGTCCGCAGCCAGTGACTGTCGAGCTGCGTCCGGCGAAAGTCAAGCAGATCCTGGGCGTGGATATTCCCGAGCCGCAAATCGCGGAGATTTTGACGAGCCTGCGCTTCCAGCTCCAGAAAAAAGAGACAAATTATCTGGTGACTGTGCCTTCCGGCCGCGCGCACGATGTTTACCGCGAGATCGACCTGATCGAGGAGATCGCGCGGATCTACGGTTATGCCAGGATACCTTCGACGTACCCGCAGCTGGTCGTTCAGCCGGAAAGCCTGTCCCCTAAAGAGCGGGTCTTAAAAGTTTTGCGGCGCGTGCTGCAGGCCGGCGGTTTGAACGAGACGCTGAGCTACTCCATGACCGCGCCGGATATTTATCAAAAGATCGGTTTGCCGGATCAATTCCGCGAGCCGATCCGGATCACCAATCCGCTGTCTGTAGAAGAGTCTGTTTTGCGGCAGTCGCTTTTACCGCAGCTGAGCAGAGCTGTCTCAGCCAACCAAGACCAGCAGATCCAAAATATCGCGCTCTACGAGATCGGCCGCGTGTACACACGGCAGGGCGAGCAAGAACGGGCGGCCGCGGTGTTTACCGGCGATCTGTCCCTTGGCGCGCTGCGCAAAGAGCAGATTATTCAGGCGGATTTTTTCACGCTCAAAGGCCTGGTGGAAGCCATTTTGGCGGAATGTGGCGTACCGTTGAAAAAATTGCAGCGGTCTAGATCGCCGTTTTTTCACCCCGGCAAGTCTTTTGACCTGCCAATGCTTTCGGCTGGTGAATTATCGCCGCTGATTTTGAAAAAATTGGGTTTGACGCGGCCGGTTTTGGCGCTGGACATCGATCTGGATCTGCTGGCCAAAATGGCCAATTTTGCTAAGGTATTTACGGATTTTTCCGCCTATCCTGCGGCAACGCGCGACATGGCTTTTTTGATCGACCAAACAGTCTCTGCCGCGGAGATCGAAAAAGCGATCCAGGCCGCTGCTGGTGAAAATGTCGAACGCGTGGAGTTGTTTGATTATTACACCGGCCAAAATATTCCCGCCGGCAAAGTGTCCCTGGCTTATTCGTTGACTTACCGCGCGCCGGACCGCACGCTCAAAGACGAAGAGATCGCCAAAATGCACGAGACTATTGTTAAAGAATTGGAGCGTAAATTAAAAGCGGAATTGCGTTAGAGAGAGAAGGCTGAAACAGGTTTTTAAGGGGGAGGGATTTTACCTGTTTCAGCCAGAAGCACATTAAGCCAGTATTTCGATCGTCGGAGTCATCAACTCTTCCACAAAATTGATCGTCGGGGTTTCCGTAGCGGCGGCCGCGGCGCCCAGCGCGATAACGATCAGCGAAATCAGTAGTGTTTTTTTCATATCCATCAACTCCTTTACGTAAAAAATCACATTAAGAATTCGCAAGTTCTTTCAAGAAAATGCAGCGATATTTTCTGTTCTTTTCTAGCGTGATTAAAACGGATTTGTTATAATTTACCGATTTACGGAGAGGTCGCATAGTGGCCGAGTGCGCTGGTTTGCTAAACCGGTAAGGGGGAAACCCCTTCGAGGGTTCAAATCCCTCCCTCTCCGCCAAACGATACTTTTTTCATTTTCCGAAAAATTTTGTCTGTTGTGCAGGCTTAAAACCCGCCAGAAATTCTTAAACTCAACACCAAAATGCAGACAATCCGTTTTCCCATTGGCCGTATTTTTCAGCGCGGGGGCTGTCTTTTTTTCAGCCCGCCCGCCCAAACCGCTGTCTGTATTTGGATTTTTAGTTTCAGCGGAAGCGTTTTTGCGAGGGCGCGGCGCAATGCCCAGAGAGAAGTTCGAGCCGGTGTTTTCGAGGAATTTTCGCTTCTCCGAAAGATCGTCAGTTTCCAGCATCTTTTTTGGCTCATTCAAGCCGTTTATAAACTCCTGCAAAAGTTCGAGCCAGTAAAACTGCCCTCTTTCCAGATATTTTAATCTCTGCTCCAATTTCAACTTTTCCTCAAGCATAAATTCTTTCTTTTTAGCAAAATCCCTTTTGCTTATAGTGTTCTCTAAATATAAGTCGAGCAATCTATTTGTCTTGTTGTCCATTTCGTTTATCTGTTTGTCCAGTTCTTTAGCTTCTTGTTCAACAGAAGCAGAAAGGGTTTGTCTTTCGTTTTCTATTTGTGTCTTTAAATAATCAATCAGATTTTCGGATACAGTAACTTTCTTTATCTGTTCATTTATTTTATCTACCAGTAGTTCCTCTCTAACATAA
>JAIRWS010000027.1 GCA_031268855.1 Candidatus Margulisiibacteriota bacterium
CGCCTGATATATTTCCGGATCTTTTTGCGCCAACTGATGCTCTAACAAAGCTGCCATCTAAATCCTCCTCGGAATGTTTTAAAGCAGGGGGATTATATCACGTTGCTAATCAACCGCCACCATGAATTAACTCGTTTGGCGCCGCCGCTGTGAATATGATAATCGCGTCCCAAAAGACACTGTATAGCCTTGACGGAGCACGAGGAAAATGTTTTATGAGTGTGTCTACAAAAAACCTACAGAAAACTTTAACTCCAAAAGTCGATCAGATTTTTAATCGCTTCTTGAAACAATTTAGGCGCCTTGATTCCAAGTATCAGTTCGCCATTTTTATTTAACAAAAAACCAATTTCTATTTCAATAATCTTATTTTCTCTACCGCCGTACAAAACAACAGTGCGGATAATTTTAAATTTTGGATAATATTTTTCAATATAATTTCTCTCTATGTAGTCATAGTTTTTCAAATCCTCTATTCCCTGTTTGCGGAATTGATATTTTTTACCCTCAATATTGATTATTTCACTTCTGCCAAAGTCTATCAAAATCAAATCAGGAATATGAATTATTTGCGTTTTATCGCCAGCCTTGTATTTTGTTCTGTCTTTATATTTGGCTAATGGTATCGGCTGACCCTCTTTGGTAACAAAATAACCCTTTTCCGCTCCCGCGTGATTTTCAAAAATAGAATAACCTTCGGTAAAATTTTCTACAACTAAATGAATAAAAATTGTACCAAGTTTTTCTCCTTCTGTATCGTACTGCCAGTATTCAGTATCAAAATCAGCTCGCGGAATGGTCAGTTTATCTAATTCAACTTTTAGTTTGGTGGCAATCTGAATAAATTTGTTTGTTTTGCCGATATGTTTTTGTTTCAAACCGTGCTTTGTGATGACTATCTTTTGCGACCAACCTAGTTTACGCAGAACAGCGCTAATAATACTCAATGCCCCAATGTTCGGGTCATGGGAAAGACTACCCGATTTGAATAGCCTACCAGATACTTCGATTTTATTCGTAAATTTTTTAATTTGAATTGGCACATTGCCTTTATAGGCTTTGCGCATCTCGGATTTGGTTTTAATAATCTCAGCGATTGTTTCAAATGGCTTAAATATGTCTTTATCTAATTCTTTACCGATAATTTCCACGCCAAGTGTTAATAATAATCTTGTGCCAAAAATATATGTTTCGGTCGGGAAATCTTTTTGTTTAACCCGTAAATTATAAAGCATAATTTTCTTTGTTTGTGGATAATAATTTTCAATAAACACAAATTTTGAGCAACGCTGATAAACTCCCGTATTGCGGCTCTCTTTATCATCTGTTTTAGTTTCTTCAATAGCATATAGTGGTTTGTCTGTGCTTTCTGGCTCTGAACCTTGATAAAACACTAAAAAATCAACGAAACTAGAGTATCCTGAAACAGTTTTTATAAACACCTTGTTTATTTTGTTACAGGTAAAGCCTGTAACTTCATAGACAAAAGAAAACTTACCGTCTTTCAATACTGGCAAGATACGGAGATTATCTATAAAACAGGGCAAATTATAATCTTTGGAAAATCTATACAAAATAATCCCGACAGCATTTCCTTTGGGACGTTCTTCCGTAAGTATCCAAAGATTTTTCATCTTTTCTCCAAAATAAAAAGTTCTTCCCGAATAAACTTTTTATGCTTGCTATCCCCGTTGCTATTACTCTTAAATCTTGTGTAATCAAAATCAATAAACTTAACTTTGCCGTACTTTTGCAGCGTGGATATAATTTTTTCTTTTGGCATTATGCCCTCTGAATTATAACTTAAAACCAGATATTTATATTGTCCGAATTTGGCTACTTTGTCTAATTCCTGTAAAGCAGTATCAGCATTACAAAACCTGCTTTTTTGCTTGTCATAAGGACGCATACCAGTAACCCCTTTTATAATTGGATTATCATATTTAGCGATGGTTTCTAATATGTGATAATTGGGAGCATATTGTCGCTCATTGTATGGCGGGTCTAAATAAAATATATCGGCTTTTATTTTTTCTAGAAGTTCTGTTGAGTTTGAATTGTATGCGTAGTTAGTATGTTGATTTAGGATAAATTCAATCGGTCGTAATTGTAATTTTTTTATTGCACGTGGATCCCATTTTTTTTGGAACGCCGCAAAAACACCTGCAACATTAGCATAAAACGGCACTGTTTCGATAAGGCAGGCTAACAAAACATAATATTCAGCAGCGGTTATTAGTTTTTCGTTTTTCCAAATTTCGATTTGTTGCCTTATGGCATCAATTTTTTCACCGTTTTCATTAGAAAAATACATTCTGGGTTGTTCTAAATTGGCTGTTCTTGCTGGGGTATAATTTTCATAAATAAAATCTTTTATTGTCGGAATATGATTAAGATATTCAATGATTAAAAGAAGTGGTACTGAAAATAGCAGACCAGATTTTATATCTAATGTTGGTAATAATTTCTTAAATTCTACTTCTTTGTTATTGACTATATAGGCTTGCTGCAATACATAAGAAAAATACAATAAATCGGAGGAAAAAATCTGATAGTTTAATTTCTTAAAATATCGACCGACGCTTGTTGTTCCAGCAAAAAAATCAAAGAAAGATTTACCTTTGACCGAGTTTTCATTCATTACCTGATAAATCTTGTCTAGCAGATTTTCTTTATTTCCAATAAATCGCATAACTCAAACAAGGGCAACATCAAAAAGAGAAAGGTTATTTGAAATCTTTGTCGGCTGATAATTAGTTATTAAAACTTCTTCACTTGCATCCTTATCCCTGATTATTGTGTGGTAACTTGAATTAGAATAATTAAAGTCCAGATAATTTACTTGATAATCCGAATTACTATTTAACCAGTTTTTCAGCAAGTCGTTGACCTTACCTTTGTGTGTTAAGACATTGGATAGAGCAAATTTAACATTTTGTTTGTTTAATTTATCTAATATATTTAACAACGCTAATTCTTCTTTTTCAGACCAGCCGGTAAAGCCTCTTTTGCCGTCATTATAACTGCCGGTAGTAATTAAATACGGAGGATCGCAATACACAAAATCATTTTCGCTCAAGAAAGATAAGTCAAATTCATTAAAACATTTGTTTGTGAAAATCATGTTTAGTGTTTTCAACCGCATAACAAACCGTTCCAAATTTTCACGCATTTTAGGATTAAAACAACTTCTTTCTCTGCCAAATGGATTATTAAATTCATGGTCGCTATTAAACCGGATTTGATGGTTAAACGAATAGGCAATAAGCACAAATAAGTCTAAAGGATTTTTTTCCTGGTTATATATTTGTCGTAATTTTTTATAACCAGTTTCATTGGTCAACGATAAATCAAGATCGGCAATTCTGTTTTCAATGTGATTCATTATATCGGTTAGAGTTTCACTCTGAAACTCTGAATACATGTCAATTAAATAAATCAGATTATCGTTACAATAAATAGTGCCGGCATTAACGTTTACTCCAACATTACAACCGCCAGCAAACAAATCAACAAAAGTATCAATTTTTTCTGGAAACAAGGGCAGTATTTGATTCAGAATCTTATATTTGCCGCCAATGTAATTTAGCGGAGATTTGATATAAGCATCTGTTTGTCTAGTAAGTGCAACCATGCTGTAAAATTATACACCATTTCAAATACATGCGTGTCGCGCGTATTTTATATTAAGAAATTAGTGGAGAGTAAAACTACAATTCGATCGCGCGCTGGTGCAGGCAAACTGACTGCGCCAGACCCAGGCTCAGCCAGGAAATGATCAGCGCCGTGCCGCCGTAAGAAACGAATGGCAGGGGCAGGCCGACCACCGGCGCGAGACCGATATTCATGGCAATATTGATAAAGATTTGAAAACCTAAAAACGCCAGAATACCGACCGTTAGGTAGCGCCCAAAATCATCGTCAGACTGCCGGGCGATCACGTAAAGCCGGTTCAATAAATAAAACAGCAAGATCACGGTCAGCGCCGAACCCCAAAAACCAAATTCCTCGCCGATGACGGAAAAAATAAAATCCGTGTGCTGCTGGGGAATATACTGCAGATTGGTCAGCGAGCCCTGTAGGTAACCCTTGCCCCCCCAACCGCCGCTGCCCACCGCGATCACCGATTTGGCCGTGTGATAACGCAGGCCGCGCGCCAGCGGATCGATGTCGGGATTGATAAAGGAAAGAATGCGGTTACGCTGATAGAGCGAAAGGCTGCGCCAAAAAAACGCCGAGAAGAGGCCGGAAAAAAAGTTGAGGCCAAAATAGATCGCCGAATCCAGCAGCGGAAAATGTAGCAGCCAGAGCGCGGTAAAGATCAGCGCCAGATAAATCCCCCAGGACAGCAGCGGATAAACCGGCAAAGCGTAAAGAGCCAAAATGCTCAAAAGCGGCGAGGTCAGCATGAAAAGCCGCGAAAATTTCATGCCAGCCCAGTAAGCCATCAGAAAAAAGATCACCACCAGCACCACCGCCGAGCCGAGATCAGGCTGTTTGTAGATCAGAAAAAACGGCGCGCCGACCAGCACAAAACCGGGCAAAATAGCAAAAATCGTATCCAGCTTGCCCTGCCGCTGGGCAAAAAATTTGGCCAGCATAAAGATCATCGAGAGTTTGGCCAGCTCGGCGGGCTGAAAAGTAAAACCGGCCAGATTGATCCAGCGCTGTGCCCCGTAAACCGTCTGTCCCAGATTTAAAACCACGATCAGGAGAAACACCGCCAGGCCGAATAAAATTTCCGCGGCGCGGTTGAATTTGCGGAAGTCCAGCGCGGACACCACGCCGAATAAAATCAGGCCGACCAGCAGAGAAATTATCTGGCGTTTGAGCTGCGCGGGATTGTGCGTCGCGGCCACGGTCAGCAGTCCCAGCAAAGATAAAAACAAGCCGGCCAAAAACAAACGCCAGTCAAAATTGCGCCAGGGACTGTAGCCGGAACGAAAAATATCCATTATTTGACCTCTTTCTGCCGCGCGTCATACCATAGATAAATTTCTCTGGCAATGCGCGCCGCGACTGTGCCGCCAAAGCCGCCCTCTTCCACAAAAACCGCCAGAGCCAGATCAGGATTTTCGTAAGGGCCGTAAGAAACAAACCAGGCGTGGTCGGCGCCGGAGTTTTCCGCCGTGCCGGTCTTGCCGCGGATCACCAGTCCGTCAATTTTGGCGTTGATACCCGTGCCGTCATCGACAACCTCGCGCAGCAGCCGTCTGACCAGCTGAAGATTCTGCGGCGCAAAAGGCAGTGTGTTCACGGGCTCCGGTTTATTTTGCAGCACCGGCCGGCCGGTTACGGAAACGATCTTATGCAGCAAGTAGGGCTTAAATAAACGGTTTTGTTTATTGGCCACCGCCGCGGTCAGCAGCGTCATTTGCAGCGGCGTAGTCAGTAAATAACCCTGCCCGATCGCCATATTCAGCGAATCACCCGGGAACCACTCCTGGCCATAGGCGCGTTTTTTCCAGCGCGCGGTCGGCACGAAGCCGTTATTTTCAAAAGGCAGATCGATATTGGTCGCGGTGCCAAGGCCAAAAGCGGCGGCCACGTCAGCGATTTTCTGCGGGTCGAGCAAAAGGCCGAGATTGTAAAAAACGACATTGCAGGAATTGATAAAACCTTTCAGCAGATCCTGCGCGCCGTGGCCGCCGCGGTCGAGATACCAGCAGGCAAAGCGACGGCCGTTGACGACCAGAGAGCCGTTGCAGATAAAAGTTTTGGCGGTGTCGATCTTGGCCTCCAGCGCGGCGAGAAAAGTCACGATCTTAAAAGTCGAGCCGGGCGGATAAGCGCCCAGCGCGCGGTTGTAAAGCGGGTGGTCTTTGGCACGCAGCTCCTGCCACTCTTGCTCGGAAAGAAAATCGGAAAAATAATTCGGATCGTAATCCGGCTGGGAAACCATAGCCAGCACTTCGCCGGTCTGCGGATTGACAATGACCACCGCCCCTTTGCGGCTGCCCAGCGCGCGCGCGGCGGCCTGCTGCAGCGCAAAATCGATCGTCAGCTGAATATTGTGGCCGGGCACCGGCTCAAGCGTCTGCAGGCTGCGCACCGGATTGCCGTGCGTATCCACTTCCAGCGGCTGCCCGCCATCCACGCCGCGCAAATAAGAATCGTAATAACGCTCAATGCCGGCCAGACCGATAATATCGCCCATCTGATAACCGTAATTTTTTAGTTTGGATAATTCCGTCGAGCCGATCTGCCCGACATAGCCCAGAACATGCGCGGCCGCGCTGCCCTGCGGATAGTGCCGGATAATGCGCGTGCTGATCACCACGCCTTCCAGCGCTTGTTTGTTTTCCTCAATATAAGCGATCTGCCAGGGCTCCAGCGAGCGGCGCACCGTAAGCAATTCATAGGGCAGATAATCTTTGTTTTTTAATTTGCGCTCCAGAGCGGACGTGTCGATCTTGATATTTTTCAAAAAATTCAGCACAAAATCTTGATTTTTGATCTGATAAGGCAGCACATCCAGCGCGTAAACCGATTTGCTTTCCGCCAGCACAATACCGTAGCGGTCGTAAATGAGCCCCCGCGGCGCGATAGCTGGAATGATCCGCGAGCGGATGCTGTCGGCCAAAAAATCGTAATAGCGGCGCTGCAAAATCTGCAAATAAAACAAACGCGCCAGCAGCACGGCCAGCAGAAAAACTCCAAGCCACCAAGTGTGTTTGGCTATCGCCTGCCTGCGCCTGCTAAGCATAAAGGCGGCGTTTCCCTTTGAGGAAAAATTGCAGCAACCAAAAGAATAATAAATTTAAAAGCAGCGTCCCAAAATACTGCGGCAACGAAAGCACAATAAAACGTCCGAGAAAAATTTTGGTCAAGACCGCATAACCGCCGTGGAGCAACAGTGAACCCAGCAGCATATTCACAAAAACCAGCGAACGGAAATCCCGGAAAATGCTGGCCGGCATGAAACCGCAGAGCAGACCAAGCAGGCCATACAGCGCGATATTGTAAAAACCGCTGCCGTTCGAGAGATCTAAAAAAACTCCGGTCAGCAAACCGGCCAGCAGTCCTCCGGAGGCGCGGCCGGACAAACCAAAACAGACCACCAGCAGGAGCAGCTCCGGCCGCGCCGGCCAGTCCGCCAGCCACGTCGTCTGCAAAATATAGGCCAGCAAAAAAACCACGCCGTACAACAAATAACTCATTGCACAAAAAAGACTATGTCCAGACTGGACAAATCGACATACGGCGCGACGCTGACTTTTTTGACCAGATTGTTGGCGGCTAATTCCACGCGCGTGACCACACCGATCGGCAGGCCTCTTTTGTAACGGTAGCTGTGGCCGGAAGTGAGCAGGCGGTCGCCCTCCTGAATATCGGAATGCTGCGTCGCGTATTTCAGCTCCAGCCGGTTATGGTCCTGGCCGGCCAGCACATAAATGCCGCCGGTGCGCTCATTGACACAGCTAACATTGACCAGCGGGTCGGTGATCAGGATCACGCGCGCGGAGTCCGCGCCGATCGTTTCGGCATAGCCGACTAAGCCCTTTTCGGCAATGACCGCCTGTCCGGCGCGCACGCCGGATTTGGCGCCTTTGTCGGCCAGCGCAAAACGGAACCATTGATCGGCGCTACGACCGGTGATCTCCGCCGGCACTAAACCGCCGCTGTAGCCGCGCTGAAAACGCAGCGCTTCGCGCAGGCGTTTGTTGTCATAAGCGGCCGCCTGCAGCAGTGTCTCCGCGGCAAGCTGTTTGCGGTACAAAATCTCGTACCGCCGGTCGCGCCCGCGCTGGACCGTGACTAAACGCAGGGTTTCGGCAAAATCGGCCAGCCAGTTTTCCGCCCTTTTTTCTATTTTTTGCAGCGCGGCAATTTTGTCCGTCAAAAGCGCCGGCGCTTTTTCCAGCGGCAAAAAAGTCAGCAGCTTCAGCGCGCCACCTAAAAAAAGAATGAGCAGAAAAATTTTTAAGAGAAAAAACCACCAGCCGCGCATAAATGGGGAGTATTATACCATGTAGCAGGCAGCGTTGCATGCAACGCTGCCACCCACGGTAATATTATCTCACGACGGTCAGTCTGCCGATAAATCTGTGGCCTTCTTCATCCGTCAGCAGGATGATGTAGATACCCGAAGCCACTCTAGCGCCGCGGCTGTTGGTCAGATCCCACTCCAGACTGTGCGTCGCTGGGTTGGGATCTTCCAGCTTCGTCACCAATTCGCCGGAGATCGTGTAGACCTTCGCCCGCGTAGTCTCCGTGATATTCTCGATCACGATCCGGTCACGGTCGGCCACACCGTCTTCGCCATTGGCCAGATCACCGTCGCTGCCTTTGTATGGATTCGGGAACATATGCACCTCTTTCAGATCATCCGCAAAGGTAGTCGTGTCAAAGATCCGGTACATACCAAAGCCGATCAGCGGAGCAGACAGCATGCGTTTTTCTTTGTCGTGCGCGGTTATGCCGTTGGTTTCTTTCGCTTCCTGACCGGGCACCAGCACCCATTCGTTTTTGACCGGATCGAGATAGAAGATCCGGAACGTATCCGTCTTGCCATTAACCCGCTCTTCAGCTTCTTCGCTGTAGGTGAGCACGATATTGCCAGTCGGCTGGGCGTCTGGCTCTTCCTGTACGATCGGCAGCGAAGTCGCGTCTAGCTCTGGCGCGTATTTCACTCCGCCCAGTTTGCTGCTGGCCATTTGCATAGCCTGCTGCTGGTCGTTGACATTAGCCGTAGTACCGACATCCAGACCGCGGATCACCATGCCGCGCGGGGCCATGATGTAGCCGTCCGGCACGCTAAAGGCCGCCGCTCTGTACTCTCCGTCAATATTATTATCGCTCACCGAGCTCCTATTGCCGGCCAGATCCTGAGCATAGATGCGCAGATTGTAGCTGCCATTATTGCGTCCGGACTGTTCGATCACATCGCGGACGTAGATCGTCCAGACATCGCCGGAAACCTGGGCCGGCCAAACCTGACTGCCAGTGTTATTGATCTGATAGAACACCTGCACCGGGGACACGCCATAGCCTATGCTTTCTTCTTCGATCCGGCCGGTAATCACCTTGGAATCATCCACGATCGAGACGCGCGCGGCCGGGCCGGATTCCACGGAGAACGACGGCGCTACGCGATCCAGGAGCACCGTATAGGACGTGGTCGCAAACAGCGGATTGTCACCGCTAAATTTTGTATACAAGTCGTCGTAAGCCAGAATATTCAGCGTGCGCACGCCGTCATAAGTGTGGCTGTCATGCTCTTCAATAGTCACATTGTAAGTACTGGCTTTATTCTTATCACCCCGAGAGGTGTACCGCTCAAGCGTATCGTTTCTCTGATAGTCCACTGTGAAATTCAGAGAATCAATACCCTCGCCCAATATCTGCAGCGGCGTGACTTTTTGATTGGTGTAGATCATATTGCCAGACAGCGTGCCCTGTAGCGGCGTGACTATCTTAATAGCCGGCGGCACATCGTTGACCCTGATGCCGCTGACCTGATGAATGGCTATATTGCCCACGCCGTCCTCGACCCGAATATTGACCTGGTTATTGTTGCCACGGCGCGTTACCTCAATATAGTTGAGCGAAGCGGCCTTCGGATAACGCTCATCGCTGTTAAAAGTATAATTCCTAGTGGCCGTATCCCTGGTGCCGGTATAGTCATTCTGGATCTGGTAGACGACCGAGGCAATGCCCGCGCCGTCATCCGCAACATTCAGATTGAAAGCCACCTTGGGCGTATACCATTGAGTGTCTTTATCCTGCAGACCCACAATGTTCAGCGTCGGCGGAGTGTTATCCACCCAGTGATTGTAAGTGATCGTCAGCATATTCACCTCGGTCATATCCTGCGTGCCGCGGTCAAATAATCTGAGCACCAGGCTCTTCGGGCCGTCGGCGCGGTTTAGGACCATCGCAATATCGTTGATGCCCTTCCAGAAATCCGGTTTGTCGGCCAGCCGGTCCAAACCCGTATCGTAATTGCCGGACACCAGAGAGTTGTGTCCCAGATCATCTGAATATTCCAGCACATCATAATGAGCCGCGCCGTTGAAGTTAAGCTCCAGATTATAAGTCGGCACACCCACATAATATTTGCCGTTCAAGACAGCGCCGTGCTGATTCTTGACAAAGTACCGGCCTTCCACCTCGTATTCGCCTTTCGCGTCTCTCGGCATGCCGACATCATAATAAAATTCCACAAAATGCATGTCACTTGAGGTCACACTGTTACCCGCGCGGTCAAGCACACCGGTGATCGAGACTTTGCGCGGGCCTTGCGACAGCGGATTTTTCAGCGTCACTATATAATTATTAGTCGTGCCGGCGCTTCTGTAAGCATACGGCACCCATTCGCCGGGCTCATAACTTGTCGTAACAGACGGATTGTCCGTGGCCGGTCTGACACTGACAATATCGCCGCCAAACATGATATGCGTGATACCGCTCAGCTCCTCTGTCTCATCATGCACATACTCCACGGTCAGCTCGCGCAAACTGGTCCACAGGTTGCTGGTCACGCCTGATCCATCCTCGTAGCGTAATTCTTTAATAGGCAGCGTCACCGGCATAGCGGCCGAAGCAAACACTTGATTGTCGTAAACGATCAATCTATCCGCGGTGACTGTCCCAGACCGGTGATCTTCGCGGCCTTCGATCTCTTTATCCCACAGATAGACAGTCAGATCGTTTATGATCTTATTGCCGTCGGCATCCACGCCAGCATCGATAGTCGTCGTCGTTATAGTATATCCGTGCGGCTGATCTTTACCTTTCGCTCTATTGGCAGTCGGCACATCCAGCAGGCCGCCGCTAATAAAATAAAAGTCGCCATTACCGTTTTTCTTTACTTCATAACCCGCGGTGGGAGTTTGAGCATCATTAATATACAGCCCTCTCTTTAACACCGACGCGGAGATATAGTTGGCGGTCGCAAAATCGAGCGCCTTCGGATCGAAAGTCGCCGATATTTCCTCTATAGACGAGCGCGACACAAAGTAATTCATGCCAAAATCATCGGCCATGCGCAGCGTAAGATTGCGCGTGCCCTGCGTAGCGCCCAAATTGACTATGCGGTAATTGGCGTAGTTCAAAATG